>NZ_JADPIE010000008.1 GCF_015666175.1 Halonatronomonas betaini
TAGCAATAGATTCAGCTGACCGGTACTAATAGATCGAGGTCTTCTCATCCTTCCCCATGCATCTTTGAAGGTGTGACCTATATTCCTATATCTTTTATTATCTCTGCATCCTGCAGAGATTTTTTGTTTTTAGGGGTATTTTAGTAAATTATTTTAATAACATGACAAAAAAAGAAGGAATTTATGAGTTTAGGTTTAATATTATATATAACACTTTAAATTAGTAAAAGCATAGAGGAGAAAGGAGATTATTACTAATGAAGAAGAAAATTTTAGGTTTTGTTGTGTTGGTTATGGCTTTTTCTTTATTATTTTCTAACAGTCTTGGTGTTATGGCTCAGGAACCACAGGAGGGTGGAGATTTAAGAATAGCTATTGGAGCCGATCCAGAATCGCTGGATCCATTATATGCTCAATCATCACCGGCTGCTATGGTTATGGTTCATATGATGGAAACTCTTTTTGAAATGACACCAGATGGGGATATTGTTCCACTCCTGGCTGAAGATTATGATGTTTCTGATGATGGTTTGGTTTATGATCTTTATTTGAGAGAAGGTGTGGAATTTCATGATGGGGAACCATTTAATGCTGAAGCAGTTAAATTTAATTTAGAGAGGCTTTTAGATCAGGGAGCTGTATATTCATTCTTAATTGATGCTATTACGGAAATAGAAGTTATAGATGAGTATACAATTAGAATTGCTACTGATGAGCCATTTGCTCCAATTCTTGCCCATCTTTCACATGACTTTATTTCAATGATTAGTCCTGCAGCAATTGATGCAGATGATCCTTCCCAGGATGCTGGCGAGAATATAGTAGGTACGGGTCCATTTAAAATGGATGGCTGGAATCGTGGAGAAGCTGTCTTAATGACAAGAAATGACGACTACTGGGGAGATAATGCCTATGTAGATACGTTTAGTGTTTTAATTGTTCCAGAAGAATCTACAAGGGTAGTTATGCTAGAGACTGGAGAGGCTCACGCTATTATGAATGTTCCGGCAAGAGATGTTTCTAGATTAGAAGAAAATCCTGATTTAACTGTAGAAAATGTTCCAAGTTTGAGAACATTATATGTTGGTTTAAATAATCATCGGGAGCCTTTTGATGATGTTAGAGTTAGAAAGGCTATGAATTATGCTGTTGATAGTGAAGCAATAGTTGAGCATATTATTGATGGTGCAGGTCGTCCATCAGATGCCCCTATTTCTCCTGATATATTTGGTTATTCAGGCCAGGAAATTTATCAGCATAACCCAGATAGAGCCCGTGAATTACTGGCTGAAGCCGGTTATGAAGATGGTTTAGAAGTTGAGTTTTACTATCCAGTTGGACGTTATCCAATGGATCAGACTATTTCCCAGGCAATACAGAGTCAGTTAGCTGATGTTGGAATAGATGCTAATATGACAACAATGGAATGGGCGACATATTTAGAAGTTGTTGGTGGTAATGAGCCTGAAGATGTTGAACATGATATGTATTTCCTTGGTTGGGGTACAGTGACTGGTGATGCTGATTATGGACTATACGCTCTATTCCATTCAGATGAGTGGGCTCCATATGGAAACAACTGGCATTTTGGAGATCATGAAGGTGTAGATGAATTATTGCATGAGGCCAGAATTACTCCTGACCCTGATATTAGACAGGATTTATATGCTGAAGCTATTGAATTAATCTGGGATGATGCACCATGGATCTTCTTACACAGTATTTCTCAGTTAAATGGTGTAAGAAATGAAGTTGCTGGATTAATTCACCATCCAAGAGAGCATATTGAAGCTAAAAGAGCTTACTTTATTAATGACTAAGATAATTGCAGGATAAATTAAATATTTATGCTAATAGATATAAAAATAAATTTAAAGATAATAATCAAGCCCTGCTTTTAAATCAGGCAGGGCTTGATATATATTGAAATTAGTTTTTCAGGAGGGATTGCTGTGTCGTCATATATTTTAAGAAGGATGGTATTATTAGTACCTGTTTTAATTGGAGTAGCTATAATTGTCTTTGGTATGGTCAGGTTGTTGCCTGGTGATCCTGCAGTGGCAATGGCAGGTGTTCATGCAACGCCAGAATATATTGCTCAGGTTAGAGCTAATTTAGGCCTGGATGAGCCCATACATGTTCAATTTGGAGTGTTTATACGTAGGTTGATACGAGGTGATTTAGGGATATCGACAAGAACCAATCGGCCGGCAGTAGTTGAGATATGGCCTAGATTTTTAAATACGCTTTCTTTAACTTTTATTTCCTTAATTATTGCTAGTTTTTTTGGAATACTGGTGGGGGTGATTTCGGCTACCCGGCCCTATTCTTTACTTGATAATGTAACGATGGTTTTCTCTCTGTTTGGGGTGGCAGCTCCTGTTTTCTGGCTAGGTTTAATTTTAATGTTGATATTTTCAGTAAGGCTTGGCTGGCTGCCTTCATCTGGTATGGGTACACCACAGCATTTTGTGTTGCCTGCAGTTACCCTGGCAGCTCATTCTACAGCTTTAATAGCTAGAATGACTAGATCTAGTATGTTAGAGGTTTTAAATATGGATTATATAGTTACTGCCAGGTCAAAGGGCTTAATGGAGAGAGTTGTAGTTGTCAAGCATGCTTTAAGGAATGCTTTAATTCCAATAGTTACGATATTGGGACTCCGTTTTGGTATGTTGCTTGGAGGAGCAGTTTTAACTGAAACAGTATTCTCCTGGCCTGGAGTAGGTAGGTTGATGGTTGATTCGATTTTAGCCCGAGATTATCCAGTTGTACAGGGATCAGTCTTATTGCTTGCATTATTATTTGTTTTAATAAATTTATTTGTTGACATATTATATGCGTTTCTGGATCCACAGATCCAGTATGGATAAGGAGGGGATAATTAATGCATTTTTTTAGAAGTAAAGCATTTAGACAGTTGAAAAAGAATAGACTGGCTATAGCAGGAATAATTTTTATACTTGCTTTATTTGTTATAGCTGCTTTAGCCCCATATAT
Organism: Halonatronomonas betaini; assembly: GCF_015666175.1. Classification (NCBI taxonomy): domain Bacteria; kingdom Bacillati; phylum Bacillota; class Clostridia; order Halanaerobiales; family Halarsenatibacteraceae; genus Halonatronomonas; species Halonatronomonas betaini. The sequence goes on from NZ_JADPIE010000008.1 coordinate 3,001, forward strand.
AGCCCCTTATAATCCATATCAGACTGATTTCTTTAGAACTTTAGAGGGTCCTTCCCGTCAACATCTTTTAGGTACAGATGATTTAGGCCGGGATGTTTTAAGCAGGATTATTCATGGAGCCAGGATTTCAATTACCATTGGTTTTATTTCTGTTGCTATTGGTCTGGCTGTAGGTGTTCCAATTGGAGCTATCTCAGGTTATTATGGTGGCAAAATAGATATTCTTGTTCAGCGGTTGGTTGATATTATGATGGCCTTTCCAGGTATGTTACTGGCTATTATAATTGTTTCTGTGATGGGAGTTGGTCTGGTAAATGCTATGATTGCAGTTGGAATAGTATCTATTCCAACTTATATCAGACTTGTTAGAGGCTCTGTCTTATCGATTAAAAATAACGAATTTGTTGAGGCAGCCAAAGCTTTAGGTGTTAGAGAAAGTAAAATTATTTTTAAACATGTATTGCCCCATTGTCTGGCACCAATAATTGTTCAGTCTTCACTGCAGGTCGGTGCAGCTATTTTATGGGCTGCCGGGCTTGGATTCTTAGGATTAGGTGCCCAGGCTCCGATTCCAGAATGGGGAGCGATGTTAAGTCAGGGCAGAGGCTATATCAGGACAGCTCATCATGTAACGACTTATCCTGGACTGGCTATAATGTTAACTGTTTTAGGGTTTAATTTATTTGGCGATGGTTTGCGGGATGCTCTTGATCCAAAAATGAGTAGAGATTAGAAAAGAGTGGAGAATTAGAAAAGAGTAAAGATAGGAATTAATTTGAAGATCAGAGCTGATAGACTGCAGATAATGTTGGAGTAGAAAATAAATTAGAGCAAATAACAAAAAAATGAAATAATCCCTTGACAGATAACGATTTATCATGTATTATAGTATTTGTGATTGAGAAATACTGTTTAAATAATTGAATAAAATTTTCGGTGACAATAGCGGAGGGGAAACACCTGTTCCCATTTCGAACACAGAAGTAAAGTCCTCCAGCGCCTATGGTACTGCAAGGGTGACCTTGTGGGAGAGTAGGTCGTCGCCGATTTTTATATTTACTATGCTCCCCGATAGCTCAGCTGGCAGAGCGAGTGGCTGTTAACCACTTTGTCGCAGGTTCGAGTCCTGCTCGGGGAGCCATTTTTATTTTATGAAGGATTTTATATTTTAATCTAGAAGTAATATAGGGAGAGTATAAAAAAATATGAGGAGATGATTGTTATTTTATTTAAGAAATTTTCAGTGATTGTTTTAATCGGATTTTTAGCAGTTACTCTGCTAACAGGTTCAGTTGTTTCTGCTCAGGAAATGGCTGAAGATGAGCTGGCGGCTATTGTTAATGGTGAAGAGATATCTATTTTAGAGATAGATGAGTTTATAGGAACCGAGCAGGTTGTTATGCAGATATTCCAGACCAATCAGGAATTTGGTCAGCTGCTTTTACAGACTGAAGCAGGTCATGATTTGATGAATGAATATCGGAAGATGAAGTTTGATGAATTTTTAACTTATTATCTATTAAATAGAGAAGTTGAAGAGAAAGGTCTGGAAATGACCGATGATGATAAGGATGAATTTTTTGATGATCATTTAGAGCTGGTTATGGCCCAGAATAATATGAATGAACAGGAATTATTACAGGTGTTGCAGCAGCAGGGAATTCAGTCTCTAGACGAATATAAAGAGATGTTTTTAGAGATGAATGAACAGGATATGTTGATCTTTACGCTGCAGGAGGAAACTGTTGGAACTATTGAAATAACAGAGGAAGAGATGCAGGAGTATTATGATAATAATCAGAGTCAATTTGAAGTTGAAGCTGGTTCACAGGTAAGACATATTTTACTTGATACTGAAGAAGAGGCTGGAGAGGTTTTAGAGAGATTAAATGCTGGAGAGGATTTTGCTGAGCTGGCTAGAGAAGTTTCAACCTGTCCATCTGCTGATCAGGGTGGAGAATTAGGAGTAGTTAATGAGGGTACTCAGTTTGATCAGACCTTTAAAGATGCAGCTCTAAGTCTTGATACTGGAGAGGTTTCAGAGATTGTGGCTACTGATTTTGGTTATCATATAATTAAAGTTGATGATATAGTTGAGGCCGGGCTTAGAGATTTCTCTGAAGTCAGAGATGAAATTGAGGCAATTTTGCTTGATAGAGAGAGGCAGGTTGTCTGGCAGGAGTATGTTGAAGAATTAATGGAAAATGCTGAGGTTGAAAATAAGCTTTAAATAATAATTAATATGCCCGTTAATTCGGGCATTTTTTTCTTGAAATTTTGTGAATTATAGTATAATATATTAATTGTGAAATTATTTAGCAGGAGATTTAGAATAGATAAAGAATATGTATTATTGAGCAATGGTTTTAAGGTTCAAATATATATAATTATTATTAAGGGGGAAAAATTATGATTATAGGTGTACCCAAGGAAATTAAGGACAATGAGAACAGGATTGCGATAACTCCAGCTGGAGTTAAGGCTTTTAAGGAAGATGGCCATGAAGTTTTAGTTCAGACTAATGGTGGTGTTGGTAGCGGTATTGATGATAATCAGTATATGGCAGCCGGTGCTGAAATGGTAGATACTCCTGCTGAGATTTTTGAGCGGGCTGATATGGTTATGAAAGTAAAAGAGCCTTTAGAAGAAGAATATAAATATTTTAAAGAAGATTTAATCCTCTTTACTTATCTCCATCTGGCAGCTGAGGAAGAGCTAACCCATGAGCTAATGAAAAAGAATGTTGTCTCTATTGCCTATGAAACTGTTGAAGATAAAGCTGGAAGTCTTCCGCTCTTAACTCCAATGAGTGAGGTTGCCGGCCGAATTTCAACTCAGGCAGGTGCCCGTTTCCTTGAAAAACCTCAGGGAGGCCAGGGTGTTCTCTTAGGTGGTATCCCAGGTGTTACCCCTGCTAAAGTTGTTGTTATCGGTGGCGGTATCGTTGGTTTAAATGCTACTAAGATGGCTGTCGGTCTCGGCGCAGATGTTACTATTTTAGAAAAGAGTCCAGCCCAGATGCGTTATATTGATGATATCTATCAGGGCAGGGTTAAGACTTTAATGTCCAATGAATATAATATCAGGGAAGAGGTCTTAAAAGCTGATTTAGTTATCGGTGCTGTTTTAATTCCTGGTGCTAAAGCTCCTCATCTTGTAACTGAAGATATGATAAAAGAGATGAAAGATGGTGCTGTTATTGCTGATGTTGCAATTGACCAGGGTGGATGTATTGAGACATCCCATGCAACAACTCATAGCGACCCAGTATTTGAGAAGCATGGCGTTGTTCATTACTGTGTTGCCAATATGCCTGGTGCTGTTGCTAGAACTTCTACTTTCGGTTTAACCAATGTAACTCTGCCTTATGCCAGAAGGATTGCCAATAAAGGTTACAAAGAGGCATTTAAAGAAGATAGAGGCTTTGCTTTAGGTCTTAATGTTTATGAAGGCGAAGTCACTTATAAGGCTGTTGCTGATGCCTTTGATCTTGATTATACACCGATTGATGATGTGCTTGCTAGCTTTTAATTAAGCAGATTATTATTGACTTTTAGAGGGGATTAATTTCCCCTCTTTTTTATATTTTTTAGTTATTTGCACTACCCTGCTATATATAAATTATTCTTATTGTGATATACTAAGATAAGTTTATAATGGACTGATTAAATTTAGGTTATTTTTAAATTATAGAAGATAGGATAGATAGAGTATGAATATTATAGATTTATTGGAGCAGTCCCAGAGGAATCCCGGAGAAGTCCCGCAGCATTCCCGGAGCACTGCCGGAGCAAATCTGGAGGAATCCTGGAGCAGGACTGGTGTATTTATGGTTATGAATGATGGTTTTAGTTTACTTATATTGATTTGGCATGCTTTTAGTCTTATTATTAAAGTAAGTTGCTACCGTAGTTATACCGAATTTATACCGTAACTAAACCGAATCTATAGCGAGACATTACCGAAGCAAGACCGAAGAATGAGCGTATTTATCCTGGATTTGATTTAATTTAAAACTCTATAATATAATAGTTATTGACTATCTCGACTGGTTATCTGCCGGTGGGGATTTTTTATTTTGCAAACTGGTATCTTGATGCAGGATTTGTTTAGGTGTATACTTAGAATGGAGAATTAAGATAAGATTAAAAATATTTAAGATAATTAAGCTATTTTAAGATAGTTATGAGGAGATGATAACTTTGAAAGAACGGATAAGTCAGATAGCTGATAGGATTGAGGATGATCTGATAAACTGGCGGCGGGAGATTCATATGAACCCTGAGCTAGGTTTTGAGGAGAAGGAGACTGCTGAGTTAATTAGTAAGGTTTTGACTGATTTAGGGATAACCCATCAGACCGGTATTGCCGGGACCGGGGTTGTTGGTCTGATCGGTGAATCTGGACCGGTGATTGGAATTCGGGCTGATATGGATGCCCTGCCGATTCAGGAGACCGGGGATAAGGAATATATCTCAAAGAATGCTGGCAAGATGCATGCCTGCGGCCATGATGGCCATGTGGCAACTCTGCTGGGAGTGGCTAAGGCTGCAGTTGAATTAGGTGATGAGCTGGAGGGCAGGATTAAGCTGATCTTCCAGCCAGCTGAGGAGGGTCCAGGAGGGGCCAAACCGATGATTGAGGCTGGGGTCTTAACTGAGCCTGAGGTCGATTATATGCTGGCCTTACATCTATGGAATGACAATGAGGTTGGTTATGTTGGAACCAGGAACGGTGAGTTTTTTGCCTCATCTGATGAATTTGATCTCGATATTCTGACTGAAAGTTCTCATGGTGCCAGTCCCCATGAAGGCAATGATGCGATAGTTGTTGCCAGTGAGATGGTCCAGGCCTTACAGTCTGTTGTCAGCAGGAATGTTGATCCCACTGATTCGGCTGTGATTACTATCGGTAAGATAGAGGGTGGCTACAGGAGGAATGTGATTGCTGATAGGGTCAGGCTTGAGGCGACGATCCGGGCTCTAAATTCTGAAGTCAGGGGGCTTTTAGAAAAGCGGATTAAGGAGATTATTGATGGGACTGCCAGGACCTATGGTGCTGATTATGACCTGGAATACAGGGAATTATATCCGCCATTAATTAATGATGAAGATGTTGTTGCAAAGGTTAAGGAATCTGCTGAGGAGATGCTTGGAGTTGATAAATTTGTTGAGATAGATAGGCCGACTTTAGGTGCTGAAGATTTTTCTTATTTCCTTGAGAAAAAGCCTGGGGCGATGTTTTTAGTTGGAGGCCAAAATTATGATAAAGGAATAGATGCTCCCCATCATCATCCTGATTATGACTTTGATGAGGCGGCTTTAAAGATTGGCTTAAAAGTTATGTTAAATACAGCTGTAAAATTAATTGCAAAATTAAATTGATAGACGGTTGCAAAAATTTAAAATAAGGCTTATAATATTAGTGACTACCTAAGTAGTTAGTAATAAAAAGGAGTGATAATAAATGGAAAATATTAAAGTTGGTTTATGGGGTTTAGGTTCTATGGGAGGCGGCATGGGCCGTATTCTTGCTAAAAAAGATGGAGTTGAGCTGGCTGCTGGAATTGATCTTGATCCCAATAAGATTGGGAAAGATCTTGGCGATGTTTTAGGTATTGAGAAATTAGGCGTTAAGGTTAGTGATGATGCTGAGGATATTCTTGATGATTCACTGGATTTAGTTATTTTAGCTACCAGTTCATTCTTAAAGGATGTTGCTCCTCAGATAAAGCTGCTTTTAAATAAAGGTATTAATGTTATTTCAATTGCTGAAGAGATGGCCTTTCCTGAGGCCCAGGATCCTGATTTAGCCGATGAGTTAGATGAGCTTGCCAGGGAAAATGGTGTTTCTCTTTTAGGTACTGGAATTAACCCAGGTTTTGTGCTTGATCTGATGATTATTGCTCTTTCCGGTGTCTGTTCTGAAGTTGAAAGGATTGAGGCTTCAAGGATTAATGATCTTTCACCCTTTGGTCCGACTGTTATGAAGACCCAGGGTGTTGGCACAACTGTTGAAGAATTTGAAGAGGGCCTTAAATCTGGTAAGATTGTTGGCCATATTGGCTTTAAAGAGTCTATCTATATGATCGCTAAACGTTTAGGGATTAAGCTTGATGAGGTTAAGGAGACCAGAGAGCCGATTGTTTCCAATACTTATCGTGAGACCGAGCATGTTAAAGTTGAAGAGGGTATGGTTGCCGGTTGCAAGCATATTGCCAAGGGTTATTCAGATGGCAAGGAAGTTATTGTCTTAAATCATCCTCAGCAGATCCATCCTGAAAAAGAGGGCGTTGAGACTGGAGATTATATTAAGATTATCGGGGACCCAGGTGTAGATATGGCTATTACTCCTGAAATTGCCGGTGGAACTGGAACTATGGCTGTTGCAGTCAATATGATTCCCCATCTGATTAATGCTGAGCCAGGGCTGCATACAATGGCTGACTTACCTGTTCCTGGAGCTATTCTTGCAAATATGGGTAATTTACTTAAATAAATCTCATTAGGGAGGTTTTATAAATGGCAGAAGTTAAGGCTGGAAGCTGGGTTGAAATCTACTCTGTGATTCTTGAGCCAGGCCAGCGGGCCCCTCAGGTTCCAGAAGATACTGCAAAGGTTCCCTTAGAGCTGAAAGTTAAGGGGTTTTTAGTTGACGATGCTGATATAGGCGATGAGGTTGAGATTGAGTCGATTATTGGCCGGAAATATACTGGCAAGTTGATAGATGCTGATCCATCCTATGATCATTCATATGGCAGGCCGATTCCAGAATTATTAAAGGTCGGCCGGGAATTAAAAGAGATTATTAATGATGAAGGGGGGAATGGCTAATGAATGCTGGAGATTACAATGAAGTAATGGCTAGAAAGAATGAGATAATGAAAGATGCTGTCGGGCTTGATTATGATCAGTTTCGGATTAATGATTTAGTCTTTGATTATGAAGGAATGATGGCAAAGGCCGGTTACGGGCTGGATGAGATTATTGATATTCAAAGCGATACTGGAGTTGGCCAGACCCCTCTGATTGAGTTAAAAAATATTACTAAAGTTGTTAGAAAATTATCACCTGCCGGAAAGGGTGCCAGGATCTTTTTAAAGGATGAGGCAGCCAATCCATCTGGCAGTTATAAGGCCAGGAGGGCCTCTGTCTCTGTCTATCATGCTGAAAAGCATGGTTACCCAGGGGTTGTGGCAGCAACAAGTGGCAATTATGGGGCGGCTGTGGCCTCCCAGGCTGTTATGAGAAATTTAGAAAGTATTATTGTCCAGGAGGTCTTTGATAGCGAGGATAAGGGCCAGCCTGAGATTTTAGAAAAGGGCAGAAAATGCGAGGCCTATGGTTCTGAGGTTCTGCAGTTATCTGTCGGTCCTGAGCTCTTTTATATGTTCTTAAAGGTTCTTGAAGAGACAGGTTATTTTAATGCTTCACTCTATACTCCCTTTGGGATTGCCGGGGTTGAGACCTTGGGCTATGAGATTATCAATCAGTTAAGGGATAGGGAAGATCTTGAACCTGATGCGATTATCTGCACCAATGCCGGTGGCGGTAATTTAACTGGTACTGCCCGAGGTGTTATTAAAGCCGGTGCTAAAGAGACTGAGATAATCGGAGCCAGTGTTGATCTATCTGGACTCCATATGGCCAGCGATAAAGATTTCAACAGGAAATCATTTACAACCGGCCATACCGGGTTTGGAATTCCCTTTGCTACCTGGCCAGATCGGGCCGATGTGCCATTAAATGCTGCCAGGGCGTTAAGATATATGGATAGATATGTGACTGTTAATCAGGGCGAGGTCTTTTATATGACTGAAGCGCTGGCTGCAATTGAAGGCATGGAACGGGGACCTGCCGGCAATACTTCACTGGCAGCTGCCTTTGCTATTGCCCGGGAAATGGATGAAGACCAGGTTGTTGTTGTTCAGGAGACGGAATATACCGGCGCTGGCAAGCATCCGATTCCTCAACTTAACTTTGCCAGGGAGAATGGTGTTGAGGTTAAACGGGGTAATCCTGATCATGAGGTGCCTGGCCAGTCGATTATTATTCCTGAAGAGCCTGGCATGATTAAGGCCAGAGATCTTGATCTTAAAAAGATCAGGAGTTCTTATCTAAAGAAAGCTATTAATAAGAGTGGAATCAAAGAACTTGGAGCTAAAGAGCTTGAGTTTCTTGCCGCTGAGGTTAATTTAGATAGAGCCAGGGTTGAGGCGATAATTTCTGAGATAGATGAAGTTGAGGTTGATCTGATTTAGATAGTTTGTAGATGATGTCAATTAGCTAGATTGAAATTGACGTCCTTTGATAGGAGGAATTAGTCTGATGGAATTGGAACTTTTAGTTGCAGAGATCGGCAGTACGACGACGATGGTCAATGCATTTAATGATATAAAATCAGGGCAACCAGTCCATTTAGGCCAGGGTATGGCCCCGACTTCTGTGGAAGAAGGGGATGTAATGATCGGTCTTGAGGCTGCTATTGCTGACTTAAAGACCGGTCTCGGTGTTGATGATTTAAGCTGGAATGAATTTATGGCTACCAGCAGTGCTGCCGGTGGCTTAAAGATGACAGTCCATGGCCTGGTTAAGGAGATGACTGTTCGGGCAGCTGAGGAAGCTGCTCTCGGTGCCGGGGCAGTTATTAAACAGGTTACTGCTGGAAAATTGCGGGATAGACAGCTGGAGAAGATTAAGGAGATCCAGCCTAATATTATCCTGCTGGCCGGCGGTGTTGATTATGGCGAAGAAGAGACTATTTTATATAATGCTGAAAAGCTTGCTGGCTTAGGCATTAAGGTGCCGGTGATCTATGCCGGTAATAGTGTCTTACAGGATGAGGTTAGAGATATTTTTGCTGAAAAAGGAATTGAGACAATCATTGTTGATAATGTCTATCCTGATATTGACCGCTTAAATATTGAACCGACCAGGCGAGAGATCCATGAGGTCTTTGCCAGACATATTGTTAAAGCCCCTGGGATGTCCAGGATTACGGAAATGTTGACTGCTGAGATGCTGCCGACTCCAGGTGCTGTCATGCAGTCTGCCCGGTTACTCAAAGAAAAGATCGGGAATCTGGTTGTCTTTGATATCGGGGGAGCAACAACTGATGTCCATTCAGTTACTGAGGAATCTGGCAAGGTCAGGGATATTCTGGTTAGTCCTGAACCTGAGGCCAAAAGGACTGTTGAGGGTGATTTAGGTGTTTATCTTAATGCACCCCATGTCTATAGTTTATTAAAGGATCAGTTCGAGATTCCAGCCAGGGAGGACCTGGCTCCGATCCCTAGAAATGAAGATGAAGAGAAATATGTCGAGCATCTGGCAGCCAGAGCTGCTAAGACTGCTCTTGAGCGTCATGCCGGGAGCTATCGGGATTATTATGGTTCTGGAGGCCGGCAGACTGTGGCCGAGGGCAAGGATTTAACTGCTGTCCGCTGGTTGATTGGAACTGGCGGTGCTCTGACCAGGCTGGATGGCGGCAAAGATATCTTGAAATCATTACGAACCAATCGGTCCAGACAGCTGCTGCCCCCTGAAGAGGCTAAACCTTTAATTGATAAGAAATATATTATGGCTTCCTTAGGTGTTATGAGCAAGAAATATCCTGAAGCTGCGGTTAAGCTGATGTTAGATAGTCTGGAGATAGAGGCAGAGGATCTGGAAAACAAAGATGAAGATCAAGATTTAGAAAATTAAGCTTTAGAGAATAAAAATACTGAACAGGAGTGATATAATGTCACCGGAAAGAAAAGATGATTTTCAAAAGAGACGGGAGCATCTTGCTGATCTTTCTGATCAGGAATTAAAGGAGAGATTCTGGGACTTAGCCGATCAGATTGTTGATCCTTTAGCTGATCTTGCTAAGACCCATACTTCTCCGTCAATCGAGAGATCTGTTTTAATTAGAATGGGTTTTAATAGTCTTGATGCCAAGGCTATCGTTAAAAAAATTCATGAGGCTGACCTTTTAGGTAAGGGAGCCGGCCATGTGCTCTTGAAACTATCAGAAAAAGAAGGTATGGAGATTAAAGATGCTGGTATGGCAATAAAGGATGGAAAATACAGCGATAAAGAGCTGGCCGATTTATTTAGTGGAGGTGTTGCTTAATGGAGTTAAGACCTGATGAAAAAATTGATATAGAGGCGTTATTAGAAGATATTGAGTCCTATAGGCCTAAAAGAAAGGGCTGGACCTGGAGAAAACCTGTAGATCAATTGAATTTAGAGGACTTTACGTATTATAATATGAGTGAAGGCTTAGAAAATAGTATACCCCTACCTGCAGCCAGGAGTTTTAAGGGTATCGACCCCCAGCCTGAGCCAGTAATTACAACTGAGATTGCCTCAGGCAGGTTTGAAGATGATATTCGGAGAATGCGGATGGCTGCCTGGCATGGTGCTGATCATCTGATGGTTATTAGAACTGCCGGTCAGAGCCATTTTGATGGATTGATTGAAGGTACTCCAGAGGGTGTCGGTGGAATTCCGATCACCAGAAAACAGCTTAGAGTGACCAGAAGAGCTTTAGATTTAATTGAGGAAGAGGTTGGCCGTCCATTGAATTTCCACTCTTATGTTAGTGGTGTGGCCGGGCCAGAGATTGCTGTTTTATTTGCTGAAGAGGGGGTCAATGGTGCCCACCAGGATCCTCAGTACAATGTTTTATATAGAAATGTTAATATGTTCCGCTCCTTTGTTGATGCTGCGGTAGCTAAGAAGGTTATGGCTTCTGTCGATATGTTACAGATTGATGGTGCCCATAATGCCAATGCTACTGCCAGAAAAGCCTGGAATGTTATGCCTGAACTCTTTGTTCAGCATGCGATTAATTCTCAGTTTTCCATGAAGGCCGGGATGCCAAAGGAGTTAATTGCGCTTTCAACTGTGCCACCGGCGGCAGCTCCGGCACCTGATTTAAGGCTTAATATGCCATATGCTGTTGCTCTTAGAGAATTATTTGATGGCTTTAAATTTAGAGCCCAGCAGAATACCAAGTATATGGAGTCATCAATTAGAGAGGCAACTGTAACCCATACCCTGAATCTTTTAATATCTGCTTTGACATCTGCTGATATTCAGAGTACAATTACTCCTGATGAGGGTAGAAATGTGCCATGGCATTATAATAATATTATGGCTGTTGATACTGCCAAGCAGACATTTGCTGCTCTTGACGGGATTAAGAAGATTCTTAACTTAGAAGAAAAAGAGGAGAGTCGCTTAAGAGAGGATGCCAGAGAGCTAAAAGAGAGAGCAGTTCTCTTTATGGAAGAGATCTTAGAAGTTGGCGGCTATTTTGAAGCTGTCTCCCAGGGTTTCTTTGTTGATTCTGGCCGTTATCCTGGACGGAATGATGACGGTATAGCCAGAGATAAAGATGGCGGAGTCTCTGCTGATAGTATTATTCCTAGAGATGACGATTATATGGCCCCTGTCTGTAACCATTATGGTTATAATAATCTACCTGATGGCGTTGATAAGGGCTGTGACTTAATTGATGGCTGTTCTTTAGAGCATCCTGAGATGATTGATTTTATAGATGAGCTTGACCCTGAAGATAATGTAAATAACAGGCTGGAAGAGACCCGTGAATTTAGAAAAGGCAGCAAGCTAAAGCCTGAGGTTGAATGGGCTGCAGATGGCTGGGTTAATATTACAATGTTCCTCCCGGCTGAAGAGACTGTGGCTGAAGTGGCTGCTTTAGAGATTGCCAAGAAGATGGGTCTTGAGAATGCTGAGGTTATACATCGTGAGGTTATGCATCCAGCAGAGGGTACTTTAATTGAAGTTAAAGGTAAGGTTGATTTTGCTGTAGATGTTGATAATCTTGAGATTCCTGAAAAGGAAGAGTTATTGCCTGATGATGAGATTGAGAAATATGTTAAAGAGAATCAGTTAAAGATTGTTGCGGCTACTGTTGGTGAAGATGAGCATTCTGTCGGCTTAAGAGAGATTATTGATATTAAGCATGGTGGAATTGAGAAATATGGTTTTAAGGTGACTTATCTTGGAACTTCAGTGCCGATTAATAAGGTTGTTGATGCTGCAGTTGAGACTAATGCAGATGTGATTATGATCAGTACAATTATTACCCATAATGATGTCCACCGTCAGAATATGCAGAAGCTCCATGATCTCTGTATTGAGAGAGGCTTGAGAGATGATGTAATCCTGATCGGTGGCGGTACTCAGGTAACTGACGATATTGCCTGTGAATCAGGGATGGATGCCGGTTTTGGCCGGGGAACCCATGGCGATGATGTTGCTAGCTTTATTGTTAAAAAGCTTAAAGGCGAGATCGAGGATGCCTGTGAGAATATAGAGGAATAATTGATTTGACAGGAAGGTGGGAATGGATATGCAGGAGATAACCAGGCCAGTCAGGGCTGAGATTGATCTGGCCAATATCAGGTATCAGATCAAATCTATCAGGAGACATGTCGGGGAAGATAGCGAGATTATGGCTGTGGTTAAGGCAGATGGCTATGGCCATGGCTCAGTTGAGGTTGCCAGGGCGGCAATCTCAGCTGGAGCTACCAGGCTTGCTGTTGCTATTCCTGAGGAAGGTATGGAATTGAGGGCAGCAGGAATTAAGGTTCCGATTCAGGTCTTTGGCGAGACAATGCCTGAACAGGTTAGACTGCTGGTTGAATATGATCTGATTCCGACAATCTGCCGGTCTGATTCCAGAAAGGCGATTGCCAGGATTGCAGATAAGCATAATAAAAAGATACCTGTTGTTATTAAAGTTGATACTGGCATGGGAAGGCTTGGCTTAAAGCCAGCTGAGGTTTCTGCTTTTTATCAGAAAACAGTCAGGGATAATAATCTTGAAGTTGATAGCATTATGACTCATTTTTCTAAGGCTGATGAGGAAGATAAGGAGTATACCGAGTATCAGTGGCAGCAGTATCAAAAGGCAGTTGAAAATATTAGAGATTTAGGTGTTAAGGAAGAAGATCTGCCTGAATTACAGGTGGCCAACAGTGCTACAATTCTTGATCTGCCTGAGTTTGCCCTGGATATTGTCCGACCTGGAATTATGATGTATGGCCTGCCCCCATCCCATGAGGTTGGCAGTCCATTCCCATTAAAACCTGTTTTAAGCTGGAAGACCAGGATTGTTTATTTAAAGAAGGTGCCTGCCGGGACTGCAATCAGTTATGGCGGTACTTATAAGACAGAGCATGAGGAGTATATTGCAACGCTTCCATTAGGCTATGCAGATGGCTATCCCAGGATTTTATCCAACAAGGCTGAAGTGCTGGTTAATGGCCAGAGAGCTCCGATCAGGGGCAGGGTCTGTATGGATATGATAATGGTTGATGTTACAGGTATTCCAAATGTTGAAGTAGGTTCAGAGGTTGTTTTGATTGGTGAACAGGGAGATGAAGAGATTACAGCCACAGAACTGGCTGATTTGGCCGGGACGATCAATTATGAGATTACCTGTGGTATTAGTTCAAGAGTTCCAAGGGTTTATTTGAATCAATAATTATTTAAGGAAGGTGAAGATCATTAAGTTTCCAGATTTAAGAATAGGAGATTTGAATCCTGAGTTCCCAATTATTCAGGGTGGTATGGCAATTGAGGTATCGATGGCAGAGCTGGCAGCAGCTGTTGCTGAAGAAGGTGGAATTGGTCTGATTGCTGGAACTGCGATTTCTCCTGAGAAATTAAAGGAAGAGATCAAGAAAGCCAGAGCTATGACAGATGGCATTATTGGAGTTAATATAATGTTTGCTGCTTCAGAGTTTCTGGATCTATTAAAGACTTCGATTGAGAATGGAATTGATGTGATTGTTTCAGGAGCTGGTTTTTCCAGGGATATGTTTACCCTGGGTAAAGAGGCTGGTATTCCAGTTGTGCCGATTGTATCATCGCTAAAACTTGCAAGAATTTCTGAGAAATTAGGAGCCTCTGCAATTGTTGTTGAAGGAGGAGATGCCGGCGGGCATTTAGGAACAGCTGAAAAGAGTGCAACTTTGCTTGAAAAAATTAAAGGCAAGGTTTCTATTCCTATTATTACAGCCGGTGATATTGTTACCCCTGCTGATGTTAAAGATGCCTTTAAAAGAGGTGCTGATGGAGTTCAGATGGGGACCAGATTTCTGGCTTCTAAGGAGTCAAGTGTTGATGAGTATTTTAAGCAATTATGTGTTGAATGTAATTTTAAAGATTTGAAAAAGATTATTAGTTCAGTTGGTCTGCCTGCAATGGCTATTGATAATGAACTGGTTGAGCAGATCCTAAATGGTGAAGCACCAGCACCTGAAAACTGTATAGACTGTCTTAAAAAATGCAGTAAAGAATTCTGTGTCAGGGAATTATTAATCAAAGGAAAAGAGGGCAATAAAGATGAAGGCCTCTTCTTTTCAGGTGCCGGAATTGGTAAAATCAAAGAGATACTTTCTGTAAAAGAGATCTTTGCAAGGATTAAGGCTGAAATGGCTGATTAAATTAATGCTCTGGATTGAGTTTTAATTGATCAAAGATTCTGCCTTCAAATTCTGAAGCCAGGATATCCATATAGATTTCATCATATTTTTGACCTGCTATTTCTCTTGCCTCACGGCGATTTCCGATTACTTTAAAACCTAATTTTTCATAGCAGCTAATAGCTCTTTTGTTAAAGCTATAGACGCTAAGCGAAATATTATGGAGATTTAGGATATTGAAACCATAATCTAAGAGCAGGTTGATGGCTTCTGAACCATAGCCTTTATTCCAAAAATTCCTGTTTCCAATAAAGATACCAATCTCGCCGGTCTTGTGAATTTTATCTAAATCAAATATGCCACAATTTCCAAGGAGTTCGTCTGATTTTTCTGAAACTATTGCAAAATGATGGCCTTCCTCTATAAGTTTTTCTAACATCTCTTTCTCTTTTTCCTGATTGAAGACTGCTGCTGCATTTCCAAGGTTTATAGCGATCTCAAGATCATTTATCCATTCAGTATACTTGTCAATATCCTCTAAGTTAATAGGTGAAAGATAGAGCCTTTCTCCAACCAGCTTGCGATAATACTTCATTTTGATTTCCCCCTTTAAATTTAATTTATATCTTTGATTAAGTTACTGTTGATAGCTTTCTTTAGGAATTTAATAGCTTCTGGCTTAATATCCTCTGATAGGTTAAACTCTTCTGTTGCTAGCAGGATAGCCTGTTCCTGACTAAAACCTAGTTCCAGGAAGTTGATTAGCTCGTCCTGGAAGACACCCCAGTTATCGAATTTATCTCTGAGGTTAATTAATTTGATTTGATCATCAATATCAAGATGGCTATTGGCAATCGGTCCTGAGATTTTTCTGAAATCATTTCTATACTCAGGAAGCTGGAAATTTTCAGCCTGGCTTTTGAACCAGTCTTCTGCTGAGCCAATCTCACCATATGCCTTTAATTGGGTTAATTTTTGGGAGGTGAGATAATTTAAATAGTTTCTGGTAAGTTCATTTTCGGCCTTGCCTAAATCTCGATAATAATTATTTAAGATTCTGCCAGCAGTTGCTGAGATAGTTTTCTGCTCAGGTTCTATCAGGTCATGGATTAGGTTAATAACGGCTCTGCCTGCCCAGCCCAGGGTTTTAGTTGAGCATTTATCAGCTGTATCCTGATCGGTATGGTAATATCGGTCTGGTTGCTGGGTTAAAGAGATAGCAGGGATTCCTACCTGGGGATTGGCCAGAATGAAATGATCTGTGCCTCCTGCATATGAGTTTTGCTGCCAGCGGAACTCTGAGCTGGCTAATCTCTCTGCCATTAATTCACTGATAAATGATGGAACTGACCAGGGTGTGCTAAAGATATTCATTGTGGAGCCAGTATTTGACTGATCGGCTCCAACCATATCAAGGTTTATTGCCAGTTCAAAATCCTTATCGAACCAGCCCTGATCCAGCAGAGCTGCTGTGCCAAACATTTCTGGAATCCAGAGGCTGTAAATTTCTCTATCTGGATTAATTCTTTGGAAAACTCTGGTTAGTTCTGCTAAAAGGGCGGCACCGCTAGCATTATCATTGGCACCTGGCTTAGGATGGCAGAGATGGGCAGTTAATAGGATTGGTTTTTTATTAGGATTTTTCTGACCTGCCCTGGCTGTTAGGACCTCGAGATTATCTGTTTGCTGGTCAGCTTTAAGATATGCTTCGACCTTTGTTGTTCCATCTTTGATTTTATTCTTTAGTCTATTATATTCTCTCCAGCTGACTGTGAAACCGACTGCTGATTTTTCCTGGTTTGACGGAAAGGATGTATAATTTACGGCATCAGGCATTTCCTCTGGAGTTCTGGATATTTTTTGATTATGCATTCTCATATAGGAAGAGATAATACAGGGGGCATCTCTTTTTATGACGGCCTGTTTGAATACTTTTGTGATCTGACCGGAGGCCAGGACTGCCTGGCCTGGTTTGTAATTGTTGTAGTCTTCAGGTGATTCGCCCTTGCCTGCATCATAGACTTCAAATTCTGCTATGCCATCAGTTGAACCTGATAAGAAGATGGCTCCTACTGGAGAATGGTCTAATCTGTCTGTTATATATTCGCCATTATTGCTGTATCTTAAGTACCCATCTTTAACTGAGAAAGATTCTGGGGCCTGCCAGCCACCATAGATTTCTTCTGTTTTAAATTTGAGATGCTCTGTCTCAGCTAAATCTTTTTCTATTAAGTTGATAGCTTTGTTGAAATCTTTGCTGCCCTTTGCCCGGTGGAAAAGGGAGATCTCTCTTAATATTTCCATAGCTCGACCAGGAATAAATTCATTTAATAAGGTTTCTCTCTTTTTTTGCAAAATAATTAGCTCCTTTCAATAAAAACCCTTGACATTGAGTTGATTATGTAGTAAAATTTTAATGGTCAATCAAAGAGGAGAGATGTCCGAATGGCTAAGGGGCCGGACTTGAAATCCGGTGAAGCCGAAAGGTGTCGGGGTTCGAATCCCCGTCTCTCCGCCATTGATATTGCAACGATTAGGCGACTTTTAATAAAGTGGTCTTTTTTTATTTTGGGTAAGATATGTGCCGCTTTTGTTCCATTATTTATTTTATTACTTTAATATATATTGATAATCAATTATATCATTATTATGCTATTATATAAAGAATTTATTTTTTAATTGACTATTCTGCTGAAAGGCAGAATTTTTGTTTTAAAAGAGATTTTGATATTTAATTTTATATTTATTTTAACTGACTGATAGTTTTAGCTGGTATTTATAAAATAACTAATGATTTTTTGCAGGTATTTTTTAGTTAACCAAGAATAATAAATTCAAGTAATATTTAAATAAATTATTCTTTGGGGGGTTAATTGTATTGTTTGATAGAAAATTTTTATTACCAATATTGATGATCTTATTATTAATTGCTGGTCCAGTTTTTGCTTATCAAATCAGTGATTTAGTTAATTTATCTTTGTTACATATTGTAATTGTTCTTAATGTAATTACTGGTTTGCTTTTTATAGGTATTTATCAGGCAAAGGGGAGAAAAGATCTATCAAAGTTTAATCAAATAATGGATTTAATTAATCAGGGGGATTATCGCCAGAAGATTGAACTTGATAAGTCTAATAATTTTTATCCTGTAGCAACTAAAATTAATCAATTATTAAACAATATTAGGGAATTATGTTCAAAGACTATTGAGACTACAGCCCATACAGAGAGTAGAGCTAAGGATCTTGAAGAAGAAGTTCAAACAGTAAGTGAAATGTCTGCTGAAATTACTGAAGCTATTGATAATGTTGCACAGGCCAGTGAAGATCAGGCAAATAAGATTGAAGATATTAGTAGTACATTTAATAAGATTAATAATTATATTATTAATACCAATGAAAAGACTGAAGAAATAGTTACAACTTCAAAAGAAAGTTCCGAGATTGCAGAAAAAGGTAGTGAAATGTTAACTGAACTTTCTGAGCGTTCTATCAAAAATAATCAGGCAATTAAGTCGACATTAAATGATTTAGAAAATCTAAATGAAATTTTTGAAGAGGCAAAAAATATCGTTGAAATTATTACTAATATAGCCAGTGAAACAAATCTTTTGGCTTTGAATGCTTCGATAGAAGCGGCCAGGGCCGGGGAGAGGGGTAAGAGTTTTGAAGTTGTTGCAAGTCAGGTTAGAGAGCTGGCGCAAGAAGTTGATCAATCTGCAGGAAATATAAGTGAACTTTTAATAAGTGTTGATAGTAAGTTAGACTTAGTTCATGATCAGATGGAAAATAATGCTGAAATAATGGAAAAGCAAAATGATCAGACAGAGCAAATTAATTCAATGCTTGTTAATATGAAATCGATAGTAAAGGATAATTATCAGGAGTTAGAGGATTTAAATAGTCAGACTGAAATGCTTTCAAAGTCAATGAAAGAAGCTGAAGAGTCACTGGAATTTATAACAGCAAGCTCTGAGGAAAATACTGCTACCAGTCAGGAAGTTTCTTCTTCAGTTGAGAAGTTAAATAATTTATATGAGAAGATTAATCAGATGACGGTTCAGTTATATGATGAAGCTTCTGAAGCTGAGATGAGACTTGCTTCAAAAATTTTAGATAGGACTATGCTTAATTTATGTTATCAATTAAGAGAAATAAGTGAAGTCAATGATTTAAATAATAAAAAGTTAGAGGAATTCATAAGAGATAATAATATTGATATCGCCTCGATTATTGATAAAGGTGGAGAGTTTGAATTGAGTACCAGTCCGGATATTATCGGGGTGAATATTTTTGAAATTAATGAGTGGATTAAGAATCTGGACTTAGATGATTCTGATGATAGTTTAATTACTCCAATTCATAGAAGAATAGAAGATGATAAGCTGTTTAAGTTTGCAACTATTCCTGCGAATGATGGAAGTAGTATGATCCAGGTTGGAATGGCATTAGATTCTCTTAATAATATATAAACTTTAATAGTTATTTAACATAAATTAATTTAAAGATCGAATATGTATTGTTATAGGATCGGGACTGGGTTAGTACTGGGTTGGTACTGGGTTGGTACTGGGTTGGTATCGAATCAGAGGTTAATACAAAGTGTTTATAATTAATTATTATTTGGGTTGAAAGTTTTTATTTATTGTAATAAAAAAATTCCACTGGCTCTTGCAATTAAGCTGAGTTCAGTGGAATTTTAATATTAGTTTGGTTATTTTTATTTAGCTTGAGCAGGTTCCATATTGATTTTTTTACCTTTAATAAAGTTATTATTCATAGTTGTTAATACCTGCTGACCATCTTCTCTTGGAACTTCAACAAAGCTAAAGTTTTCATAGATATCGATGGCTCCAATGTTTCCGCCGGCTATTCCGGATTCTCCAGCAATTGTTCCAACAACATGGCCTGGAGTTAATTTATCTCTGCTACCTGCATTTATAAAGAGGCGAACCATTCCAGGCTCTGCTCCTGTATCACCGAAGTTTTCGATGTTTTCAGCTTCTTCTTCCTGCTGGGTTAAAGATTTCTTTAATAGGGCTGCGGCGATTTCCTTAACTGAATAATCATTATTAAGGGAGTTTTCGATCATATTTAAATACTTACTTAGATCTTCAGTTTCAATATATTCTGCGATATCATCAATTAAATGTTTGAATTTGATTTTCTCAATATCATTTAATGTAGGTATATTACCCTGGTCAATCCGGCTTTTTGTATGGCGGCGGATTTTCTTTAATTGGTTATTGTCTCTTCGAGCTACAAAGGAGAAGGCTTTGCCACTGTTACCTGCTCTACCTGTTCTGCCAATCCGATGGACATAATAATCAGTATCCTGTGGTAGTTCAAAGTTAAAGACTGCCTCTACATTATCAACATCGATTCCTCTGGCTGCAACATCAGTAGCTACTAAAACTTTTATTCTCTTATCTCTAAATGCTGACATTACTCTATCTCTCTGATTTTGATTTAAACCTCCATGGAGACCATCAACTAAATAGCCGTCAGCCATTAGTTCAGAGGTGAGTTCGTCAACCATTTTTCTGGTATTGCAGAATACCAGTGCTAGATTAGGATTGTGGTATTCCAGCAATCTAGTTAGGGCCATAAATTTATTTTTTCTCTTTATTTTTAAATAATATTGATCAATACTTGGGACTGTCATTTTTTCTTTGGCTACTTTTATGAATTGGGAATTTTTCTGATATCTTTTGCTTAATTTATGGATAGATTTTGGGATAGTTGCTGAAAAGAATAGAGTCTGTCTATCTTCAGGTATATCTCTTAAAATAGTCTCGATATCATCAATAAAGCCCATATCCAGCATAACATCGACTTCATCTAAAACAAGAAAATCTATGTTGTTAAGCTTTAAGGTACCTCTTCGCATATGATCCATTACCCGGCCAGGAGTTCCAATAATTATCTGGGCTCCTCTATTTAAGGCCTGGATCTGCTTGCCAATACTCTGGCCACCATAAACTGGTAAAGTCTGAATACCATGCTTATACCGGGCTAGATTCTTTAGTTCTCTGCTAACCTGGATGGCCAATTCTCTAGTTGGACATAAAATAATTGCCTGGGGTTTTTTTAAGTTTTCATCAATTTTTTCTAATAAGGGGATTCCAAATGCTGCAGTTTTGCCTGTTCCTGTTTGAGCTCTCCCGATTATATCTTTGCCCTGCATAATTTCCGGGATTGCATTTTTCTGGATTGGAGTTGCTACTTCAAACCCCATATCATCAACTGCTTTCAATATTTCATATGAAAGCCCTAACTCTGTAAATTTAATTTTATTCAATATATATTCACTTCCTAAATTTTTATTTTTATAATACATTAAAAAATCCCTGACCACATTACATATAGTCAGGGAATTAGTTGCTATATCATATATTTTACATTTATTTTTATTATATTACAACAACGTTTTCGGCCTGTGGACCGCGGTCTGCTTCAACGACTTCAAATTCAACTTCTTGACCTTCTTCTAAAGATTTGAAACCTTCATCTTGAATAGCTGAATAATGAACGAATACATCATCGTCGCCTTCTCTTTCAATAAAGCCAAAACCTTTTTGATCATTAAACCATTTTACTGTACCTGTGTAAATCATTAAAATTTATTCCTCCTAATTTTTCTAAAAAAGCAAGAAGATTAGTTTTTTCTTGCCACTGCTAATAACTCTAACATAGTTGAAATAAAAATGCAAGCTATTTTTTAAAATAAATTCAATCCATATTATAGTTTTTTCTTAATGCTAATAAAAATCTTGATATATTTTATCACATTTGGCCATTAGTTTTTCTAGGATATCTAATTTTTTTAACATAAAACTCTCACATTCAATTATTATAATTTGTTATAGAATATAAAAATCATGTTAGGTTATTAATTGAGGGGGTGTTCGTTTATGTCTAAATTTCAAAAGGCTGTAGCACTTAGCCTTGTTTTAGCTCTGGTTGTATTTGCAGCGGCAGCTTGTGGAGTACCGGATGAAGAGGAATTTGAAGAGATGGATGATGATTTTGGTATTCAAATTGAAGAGGTTGAGGAAGAATTAGTCTCTTATGAGTTAAATGAAGATATTATTGAAAATGCAAGTATAGTTTAAAATAATTTTTAATAGATTGATAGATTGAATGAATTTATTTTGGAGGTGCTTGAATTAAATGTTAAATAAAAATAAAGTATTACCTTTAGTATTAGGATTAGCATTAGTATTTTTATTATCATCTCCAATGGCTGCAATGAATGCTGCAGTTATTGAGATGGAAACTGTAACGCAGGAACATCCTGCTGCTGCTGATTTAGAGGCAGAATTGCAGGCAGAAATAATGGCTGTACAGGAAGAATTTCAGGAGCAGGCACAGGATTTAGATCCTGAACAGGATGCTGAACAGATGCAACAGCTTCAACAACAGATGCAGCAGGAAGCTCAAATGATTCAACAACAATTAAGCGATGACTTAATGGAAGTTATTGAACCAGATCTTGATAGTTTTAGAGAAGATCATGGTTATGATTTGATTCTTATAGATGCAGCAGTTGTTAGTGGTGCAGAAGATGTTACTGAAGATTTTATAGAATATGTTCAATAAAAAGTAAGTTATTTTAACCGATAAATAGGAAATTGTTTTCCTCCTCCATGTTTTCCCTGCCTTTCCCCGGGCAGGGTTTTTATTTTATCTTTAAAGCTTAATATTCACAAATATATTCGGTTTATTTTGATATATTCTGAATATTTCTTTATAAAATTATCACAACTATCTTTTATACTATACTTAACAGTAAAAAATTAAGTATTCTAATTATCACCATAATAAACGGGGAGGTGTAAATGATGACTAAATTTCAAAAAGCAGTAGCGCTTAGTCTTGTTTTAGCTCTGGTTGTATTTGCAGCGGCAGCCTGTGGAGTACCAGATGAAGAGGAATTTGAAGAAATGGATGATGATTTTGGTTATCAATTAGAAGTCGAAGAAAGTTTTGCTGAGGTAGATTTTGATATAGAAACAGCTAGCCCAGTTAATGTAGTCCTATAAAAAATCAGGACATAAATAGATATAATAGTAGCCCACCTTAGATGGTGGGCTTTTTGTTTTATCTAAATTATGATAGAATTTATTTAGGTTCTATTTTATCCATTCCGCCAAGATAAGGTTTTAATACTTCTGGGATTGAAACAGTACCGTCTTCATTCTGATAATTTTCAAGAATGGCAGCAACGGTTCTACCGATCGCCAGGCCAGATCCATTTAATGTATGGAGATATCTTGTCTGTGAGTCCGGGTCTGGGCGATAGCGGAGCCCTGCTCTTCTAGCCTGATAATCTTCAAAGTTAGAACAGGATGAAATTTCTCTATAGGTATCATATGCTGGAATCCAAACTTCTAAATCATAGGTCATAGCAGCGGAGAAACCGAGATCTCCACTACATAATCTAACAACTCTATATGGGAGCTCAAGCGCCTGAAGAATGTCTTCGGCATCATTAGTTATTTTTTCTAATTCATCATAGGAAGTTTCTGGTGTAACGAATTTAACCATTTCAACTTTATTAAATTGATGCTGTCTGATGATTCCTCTTGTGTCGCGACCATGGGCTCCAGCTTCTGCTCTAAAACAGGCACTATAGGCAGAATGGTATATTGGGAGATCATCTATATCCAATATTTCTTCCCTATAAAGGTTTGTAATGGGAACTTCTGCTGTAGGAATAAGATAATATTCTTCATCTTCAAGTTTAAACATATCTGCAGCAAATTTTGGCAGCTGACCTGTGCCGGTCATGCTATCATTATTGGCGATAAATGGTGGAAATATTTCTTCATAATTATGATTTTCTCTGTGATAATCTAACATGAAATTGATCAGGGCACGTTCCAGGCGGGCACCGGCTCCCTTTAAAAATGTAAACCGGGATCCAGTTACTTTTGTTCCTCTTTCAAAATCTAAAATATCAAGGTTTTCGCCTAATTCCCAGTGAGGTTTAAAGTCAAAATCAAAATTTCTTGGCTCACCCCATTTTCTAATTAGTTCATTATCTTCTTCATCATCGCCAACTGGAACATCTTCATGGGGAATATTTGGGATTTCAAGGCGGATAGAGTTAACATTTTTTTCAACATCATCAAGTTCATTTTCAAAGCTTTTAATTCGATCAGAGACATCCTTCATTTCAGTGATCATTGGTTGAACATCTTCGCCAGCTCGTTTTAACTGACCAATTTTTTCTGAGGCAACATTTCTTTTATGCCTTAACTGTTCAACTTCATAGAGGATATCTCTTCTTTTATTATCGTATTCTAAAAATTCATCAACTAATTCAGAATTAAGCCCTCGTTTAGTCAGGGATTCTTTTACTAAATCCGGGTTTTCTCTAATAAACTTTAAATCTAACATTTATTATCACTCCTTAGTAATATTAAACTATCATATGTAAAAATTAAAGAAAAAGACCCTCGCCATGAATGAGGCGAAAGTCTGTAAGCTTATTTAAAAGCTCGACAGCTTTTTAATATTATACCCTTATTATATTCAGTATTATAATATATAAAAAAATGAAAAGCAAGAAGGTAATTAAAGAGGTGTAGAAATGTATAAAGATAATTTAACTATTAGAAGAATGAGACCAGGTGAGGAAAAAAAAGTCAGGGCAATTACCAGAGAATCATTTCCGTTGACAGCCTGGTTATTTTTTAGTCATAAACCAGCAACTTTAGTAGCGCTTAAGGATAATCAGATTGTGGCCGGAGTAGTTTATGGTCAGTTTTCTTATTCTAAAGAGATTAATGCAGGTACTATTTATTGGTTATTTACAGCTCCTGACCATCAGGGAGAAGGAATTGGAAAGAAGCTTATCGAAAAGGCTATTTTTAAATTGGAAACTGGAGGCTGTCAGGAGATTTTTGCCTGTATTGAAGGATATAATAGTTCATCATTTAAAATTTTTAATAGTCAGGGTTTCTCTAAGTTAAGGCTTTTTGATCAGATTAATAAGTTTGGCTTTAAAACTTTTTATATCTGGTATCAGACACATCACCTTTTTGATCTAGGCCATGATCTCTGGTATCTAGAGTTAAAAGAGCATGAAAATAAAGTGGAAAATGGATTAAAAACAGATAAAAATAAATCGATGAATATTAAAACATGGATTTTTAATGTAACTATTAGCTCATTAATTATGTTTATTGCTTTATTAAGAACTGATTTAATAGATATTGATATTATAGATATTTTTTCAGTTTTTCTGGCAATTGGAATTACTTTTGGGATAAGAGACCTGGCCGGGATAATTGCTGGTAAAGGATCAGGTTTAAATTTAGAATATGATATCTGGGAAAGTGGGCATATAATCTCAATTATTATGGCCATATTTGCAGGGGGGTATATTCCAGTACCTGGAACTTATTATCCAAAAGATAATAATTGGTCTTATCAAAATAAATTGCCTGAGCTTGCTAACCAGTCTCTGGCTAGTGCTGGTGCATTAGTTGTTTTAGGCTGGATTTTAAATTTTGATTTTATAAATGGCGGTAAATTTATTGAGATTTTATTGGTGGCAGTAACAAATATGGCTATTTTTGATATCGCTTTACCATTTTTCCCTTTTGTAAGTTATAATGGCAGAAGGATCTGGGATTATAATAAGATTATCTGGCTTGTTCTATTTATTACTCTGCTAGGTTTTATTATATTTTAAATTAAATAAGCGCCTGGAATCTCCAGGCGCTTATAAGTGATTTTTATTTTCTAGAATTTATTAAAGTCCCATCGGTAATTTAGTTAATAAAACAGAAGTTCTGTCATTATTTTTAATTGAGTTTTCATAAAGTTCTCCACTACAGTGGGTACAATATTCATTGCTACTCCAATTAGCACTGTGACAGTGGGGACAAATATTTTTCTTTTCTAAACTCATTACTATCACCCTTTCTTATAATATTATAGTCTTATAAAGGTTATATTATCTTATTGTTTAGCATTATATAGGTTTAATTTTAGTTTGTAAAGGGTTGATTGTAATGTTTAAATTTTAAGATAGTTTAATTTTTTTGTCCACCTAAACTGGCCATATAGGCTATAAATCGGTCATCAGAATTAAGATTTAGAAGTTTATTCATCTTTTTATCATCATAAGCAGCTATTGCACAGACCCCGTAATTTAAAGCTTCTGCTATTAGATATAAATTCTGGCAGATGTGACCACCATCTAGATGGATATATCTAAATGATCTTTCACTATATCTCCAGGCAGTTCGATAATAATTAGCAACCCAGCAGAAAATGGCAGCTGCTCCTTTTATAAATTTCTGACCGATGGCACCTTCGATTAATTCTTCTGTTAAATTCTGATGATTTATTAGAAAAATTTCATGTTCAAGTGGATTATAATAATACAGGCCATTTGGCAGTTCTTTACTCTTATTTAAGTAAAAATAAGTTTCAAATGGATGTCTGGCCCCAGCTGAAGGAACAGTTCTCATATTTCTTCCATCAGACAGAGTTTTTTTAATCCCCTGTGTATAGTATAATAAAAGTGAAAGATCATTTTTATTTAATAAAGCGTTACTGTAAGCTCTTCTTGTTCGTCTTTCTTCTAAAATATTAATAATATTTTTTTCAGGGAGATTAATTTTTTCTGGATCAGGCAACTTAAAGCTTTCAATAATATTTTCTGGTTGATTTATCATTGAAGGGGATGGCATTTCTTTACTCTGATCAGAAGGACTTAAGTTTCCGTAATAGGTTGCTTCCAGGAATTCTTTAACATCTTTTTCCATTAATATTACCTCCTATTTTGTTTGATAAGCTATTAGTATTTTATCTAATTAAAATAATAAAAGCAACCTGGGTACTTTAATGTAATTCTTGCAGGATTTTATTGAGTAATACAGAATAATAAAATATGTAGAGGTTTAAGTTTTTAATTATTTTGAAGGGGGCGTGGTTAAATAAATGTCAAAAGTATATGATGAAAAAAGAGAAGAAATCCTTAATGATCTAAGTGATATGAGTGAAATAGCAGAAGAGATGTTGCATAATTCTATTAAAGCCCTGGATGCAAAAGATGGTGATCTTGCTTTTAAAGTTGTTGAAAGAGATGATATTCTGGATAATAAGCATTTTACTATTGAAGATAAAATTGCTCGATTGTTGGCTTTAGAGAAACCATATGTTGGTGATGCTCGTTTTGCTCTGGTAACTTCAAAAATTGCTGCTAATCTTGAGAGAATTGGCGATCATGCAACTAATATAGCAGAAGTGGTATTGGAAATTAGAAATGAAGAATACCTTGAGCCCCTGGTCATGATTCCTGAATTGGCAGATATAGTTAAAGATATGTTAGATGCTGCGCTTGAAGCATTTGTAACTAGAAATGCTGATTTAGCTGAAGCAGCATGTCGTAATGATGAAAAAGCTGATAATATATATGATCAGCTCTATGAAAAAAATATAAAGTTGATGAGTAAAAAAGAAGCAAGACAGGATGTAAATCAGGTTTTCAGGTTTATGAAGGTGGCGAAGTCATTAGAAAGAATTGGTGATCATGCCACTAATATTGGTGAGGAGACAATTTATCTTGTAACAGGAAATAGAGTTAAATATTAAAGGATTAGTCGGCCGGTAACGGCCGACTTTAATAAAATTCATAAAGATTTATGAACAGGAGGGACGAGGTACTTAATGAAGAGATTAATTACTGGAGGCCGGGTTGTATTAGAATCTGGTATAGAGGAGAAAGATATATTAATTGAGGATGATAAAATCATAAAAATTATTTCTCCAGATGTTGAAAAACCAGAGGAAGAATGTGATATAATAGATGCAAATGGTAAAATAGTAATGCCTGGAATAATCGATGCTCATACCCATTATCTATTACATTCCCGAGGTACTACTACTGCTGATAATTTTGAAACTGGTTCAATTTCAGCTGCCCATGGCGGTGTTACTACCTTTATTGATTATTCAGATCATCAAGATGATAAAAGTTTATTAGATTCAGCAAAGGAAAGGATATCTGAAGCCGAGGCTGAAGCTGTTATTGATTTTCATCTCCACCAGACAGTTGAAAATTTTAATGAAGAAATTGCAGATGAGCTGGTAGAAATTAAGGATTTTGGAATTAGTAATTTGAAGATATTCACAACCTATAAGAAAGAGGGATATATGATAGCAGATGATAATCTGCCTGACCTTTTTCAGAAGGCTGGAGAATTAGAATTACTGATAACTGCTCATTGTGAAGATGAAGATACTATTCAGGATAAATTAAAAGATTATCAAGCAGTCAAAGATGAAATTAAATTTTCTGATCATCCAGATTTAAGACCTGGAGTGGCAGAGAGCAGAGCTATCAAAAATCTATCTGAAATTGCAGATGATAAGGATCAACCTCTCTATATTGCTCATATTTCATCTAAAGAAGGTGTTCAAGTTATAAGAGAAGCCAGGCAGCAGGGGTTAAGAATTTTTGGCGAGACTACCCCCCATTATCTTTTGCTTGATCGCTCATATTTAGAGAGAGAGGATGCAGCTAAATACTTTATGGTGCCGCCTTTAAGAGAGGTTGAAGATCATCAGGAAATCTGGGATGCAATTATCAAGAAAGAAATTCAAGCTGTGGCAACTGATCATTGTGCCTTTAATCTTGAGCAGAAAAATTTAACTGATTCACCAATCAATGCCCTTCCTGGTATACCTGGTTCTGAGACTTTACTTCCTTTATTGCATCATTTTGGTGTGAATAGAGGTTTAATCAATTATGAAGAACTGGTAGATTTATTATCAACAGAACCGGCTAAAATATTTGGACTTTATCCGGAAAG
Organism: Halonatronomonas betaini; assembly: GCF_015666175.1. Lineage (NCBI taxonomy): Bacteria > Bacillati > Bacillota > Clostridia > Halanaerobiales > Halarsenatibacteraceae > Halonatronomonas > Halonatronomonas betaini. Next base: position 31,281 of record NZ_JADPIE010000008.1, read on the forward strand.
AGGGGTTATTAGAGAGGGGACAGTGGCTGATATTGTAATTTTTGATCCTGATAAAGAAGTTGAATTATCTGATGATAACTTACATTCTGAAGCAGGCTATTCTCCTTATGCTGACTTTACAGTATTAGGTTATCCTGTTGAAACTATTTCTAATGGTGAGACTATCATAAAAAACGATACTTTTGTATCAGATGCTGGGAGAGGCAAGTTTATAAAAGCAAAAACTTCTTCAGTTTTTCAAAGTTAAAAAAGGAGAGGAATAATATGAGAATAGGTTTTATATTTACTCAAACTTTTTGGGGAGTATTATTAATTCTTTTTGGTATTTCAGCAATTCTAAGATCTTTTAATATTAATATTCCCTTTTTTAGAATCTTTATTGCTTTATTATTTATTTACCTTGGAGTCAGTTTAATGATTGGAGGGCCAAGGTTTCACCATAGCTTTCGAGATGGTTCGACTGCTATTTTTAGTAATATAAAAATAACAGAACAGGATATTACAGATAATGAATTTAGCATAATTTTTGGTAGTGGAGAGTTAGACTTAACAGGTATAGAAACTGATCAAATCAGGAATTTAGAAGTAAATGTTATATTTGGTTCAGGGACAGTAATACTTGATAGGAATCAGCTTGCTGAAATAAAGGTGAGTTCAGCTTTTGGAAGTGCTAGAATGCCTGATGGAAACAATATATCTTTTGGAGAATATACCTATCGAACTCCAGGACTGGAAACAGATACTAATCCAAATATAATGATTGATGGAAGTGTTGTCTTTGGAGAATTTACGGTTGTGGAAAGATGACAGTTATAGGGTTAAAGCTTGATCTTTATTTACCTGGAGTTACCTCTTTAAAAGAAAAAAGAAGACTCATAAAAAGTCTTCTGGACAAAATAGATAATAAATATAATGTGGCCATAGCTGAAATAGATAGTCAGGATTTATGGCAGCGCTCTATGATTGGTATTGTCTCTGTAAGCAATTCTAGAAAACCAATTGAGAGGACATTTACATCACTTATTGAACTGGTAGATCAAAAATCTGGAATTGAATTAATGAAAACTGAAAGAATTTATTATTAACTATTTATTCATTTTGTTCAGAACATTCATTGCTTTTTTGCATTAATCTACAGGATAATTTGCAGAGGCCATCATTCATATTCTGTTCTACAAGAATTATATCATCAGGTACGGAGATTGGTGTTTCAGTAAAGTCCCATATTCCTTTGATGCCTGAATTTATCAATAGGTTTGCAGCTTTTTGAGCTTCATCTGAGGGGACAGCTAGAGCAGCTACTTCAACTTGATTTTGTTTAATAAACCCTGGAGCAAACTCTATATCCATCACCTGTAAACCATTAAATTCAAGACCAATTATTGCTGGATCTTTATCAAAGAGACCGATTAATTCGTAGCCTCTTTCTTTATAGCTTTTATTATTTGCCAGGGCTCTACCTAGAAAGCCGGCTCCGATTATAATCATTTTCTTATTTGAAGAAAATCCTAATATTTTTGAAATAGTTTCATAAAGGCAATTTATATCATAACCATAGCTTTTTTTGCCAAAGCTGCCAAAGTGACTTAAGTCTCTCCTTATAAGAGAGCTTGAATAACCCATGATTTTAGATAATTTTTCTGAAGATATATATTCAGTATCATCAGACAGTAATTTTTTCAGTTGTACGTAATAATGGGGTAATCTTTGAATAATCTTATCTGGTATATCTTTAGTATCAGGCATAAAAAGTTATCCCCCTTTTTTAAGTAGAGTAATTAAGTAATTATTGTTCTAATTATCACAATTTGTTGAAAAATTTTTTCTTCACGTTAATATTATAACTTATTATTTTATTATAATCAAGTTTAATATTGTATGAAGTTTTTGATAATTATTTTAAAGGAGGGTCTTTAATGACCAGATTATCGGCTGAAGAGTTAAGATGTTTATGTCTATCAGAAGAGTTGGACTTTAAAACAACTGACGATTTGGATAAGTATGAAGAAGATATAATTGGGCAGAGAAGAGCAGTTGAGGCTGTTGACTTTGGTTGTACAATTGATCGTGAAGGCTATAATATATTTATGGCTGGAATTCCTGGAACTGGTAAGAAAACCTATGCAAGAAAAATTGCAAACAAAAAAGCAGATAAACTTGAAACACCTGATGATTTAATCTATATATTTAATTTTTCTAATTCAGAAAATCCTAAAGCCCTCACTATTCCTGCTGGTAGAGGAAAACATCTTAGAGATGAGATGGAGAGAATGGTGGAAGAGCTAAAAGAAGAAATTCCTAATCAGTTTGAAGGGGAAGAGTTTGAAGAAAAAAGAAATGAGATTATGGCTGAATATCAGCGTAAGTCGAATAAAATGATGGAAGATTTTGATCAGGAGATCCGTGAAGAAGGATTTATGTTACAGAATACTAAGCAGGGTCCTGTTCCTGTGCCTTTAGATGAAAATGGAGAACCACTTGAACAGGATGATTATCAGAAATATGATGAAGAAAAGAGACAGGAAATTCGCAATAAAAGTCAGGATATTAAGAAGCGTCTTGAAAAATTATTACGGAAGATTCGTGAAATGAAAGAAGAAGCCCAGGAAGAGATGGATGATTTAAAATCAAAGATGGGCCTTGCTGTAGTTCAGCCTATTATAGATCAGCTAAAGCATCGGTTTTCAGATTGTGGTGAGGAAATTATAGAATATTTCAATGATGTTCAGGAAGATATTCTGGAAAATTTAGATCAATTTATTGATGATCAAAAAGAAAATCAATTACCTTTTCCAGTTCAATTTCAGGGTGATGATAATTTTTTAACTAGATACAAAGTTAATCTATTAGTAGATAATTCAAAGACTGAAGGTGGACCTGTAATTCATGAAACTAATCCGACCTATTATAATTTATTTGGTAAAATAGAAGGTAAAAGCCAGATGGGTACTATAACTACTGATTTTACAATGATTAAAGCAGGTGCAATTCATAAGGCTAATGGAGGTTATTTGGTACTACAGGCAAGAGATGTTCTTACTAATCCTTTTTCCTGGGAAACTTTAAAAAGGGCATTAATTAATCAGGAGTTAAAAGTAGAAAATATTGGTGAGCAATATAGAACTTTCCCTATAAGTTCTTTAAAACCAGAGGCATTTGATATTGATGTTAAAGTGATATTAATTGGCAATCCCTATATTTATAGATTGCTTTATCATTATGATGAAGAATTTAAAAAACTGTTTAAAATAAAGGCTCATTTTGATGTTGAAATGGAAAGAAATCATGAAAACATGACCAAATTTGCCAGGTTTATAGCTTCAGTTAGTGATAGGGAAGGCTTAAAACATTTTACTGCTGATGCAGTTTCTAAAATAATAGAATATAGTAGTAGATTAACTGGAGATACTAAAAAGATGTCTACCAGGTTTAATAAAATCATGGAGCTTCTTTATGAATCCAATACCTGGGCAGAGTTAGAAGAAAATGAATTTGTTGAAGCAGATAATATATTAAGGGCAATTGATAAAAAAGAAGACAGATCCAATCTCACAGAGGAAAAAATTCAAGAGATGATCGAAAGAGATCATCTAATGATAGATGTTACTGGTGAAGAGACAGGTCAGATAAATGGATTATCAGTATATCAAAATGGAGAGTATTCATTTGGCAGACCGAGCAGGATTACCTGTCAGACATATTTAGGCCAGGAGGGTGTAGTAAATATTGAACGTGAAGCTAAAATGAGCGGCAAGATCCATGATAAAGGGGTATTAATTCTTTCTGGATATCTTGGTGGGAAGTATGCCCAGGAAAAGCCACTATCATTATCAGCTTCAATAGCTTTTGAACAGTCATATTCTGGTGTTGACGGAGATAGTGCTTCCTGTGCTGAGCTTTTAACTATTATTTCATCAGTTACTGGACTTCCTTTAAGGCAGGACCTAGCCATCACAGGCTCAATGAACCAGCGTGGAAAGGTTCAGCCAATTGGAGGAGTTAATTATAAAATAGAGGGCTTTTATCAGGTCTGTGAATCCAGAGATTTAACTGGAGAGCAAGGCGTTGTAATTCCAGAACAGAATAAAGAGAACTTAATGTTGAAAGATAAAATTGTTGATAGTGTTGAATCTGGTGAGTTTAATGTTTATACAATTACTGAAATAGATGAAGCTATCGAACTGTTTTTTGACAGACCTGCAGAAGAAGTTCATGAGGCAGTTATAGAAGCATTAGATGAGATGGCAGAAAATCTTAAAGAAATGAAACCTGGTGCTCAGAAAAAAGAAGATGAAGATATTGAAGAAGATAAAGAGGAACCTCGTCATTAATCGAGATTAATTGAGTAATTAGCAGCTAATCAATTCTAATATAAAATTAGCGTATATTTTTAGATTTTTAAATCTCTGACCATGCTTGACCATTAGTTATAATTTCAATATAATAGTAATTGAAATAAAGATCAGTGATGGTCAAAAATAATAAAAATTATATCTGGAGGTGGTTTTGAATGTTTGATTTAGTACCTTTTAGAAGAAGAAACCGTCAGATGCAGGGTCAGGATCCAATGGAAAGCTTAATTAATAGTTTCTTTGATGATAGCTTTACAAGTATGACTGCAAACTTTAAAACAGATATTATTGAACAGGAAGATAAATATGTAATTGAAGCTGAATTGCCAGGAATGCATAAAGATGATATTGAACTAGAAATTGATAATGATCGTTTAACAATTTCAGCAAATCAGACTCATGAAGTAAAAGAAGAAGAGGAAAACTATATTCGCCGTGAAAGAAGAACTGGATCATTCCAGCGTTCATTTTATATTGACAACGTTCAGGAAGATGATATAAAAGCCAGTTATGATAATGGCATCTTAAAAATTTATCTTCCTAAAAAAGAGCCAACAAAGCCAAAGCGGAGAGAAATTGAAATTGAATAAATATAAGGAAATAATAAGCCGGCCAATTATATGGCCGGCTTATTATCGTTATTTTGATAAGAATATATTATAAAAAATATAATCAAATTTAATCGCAAAAGTACTTGACATCACAATATTACTCAGGTATACTTAAAATAGAAATAAATTGTGAAAATATTCGTTTTAAAATTAAATAGTTTCAATATGGTTGAAAGAAGTGGGAGAGAGCTTTTTCAAGCCACCGAAGGGGTAAATTTATAATCTGACCAGGTTATAGATGAAACTCTCAGGTAAAAGGACTACTTCTGGACATATCTCTGGAGAAGCAATATTGTACCGAAGGAGCACCCTGTAATGAAATGCAGGTAATCTCTCAGGTTTAAAGACAGAGCGGTAATGGTTAATTCTCATTACTGTTCTGTCTTTTTCGTTTATTATCAGTTTAAAGTGATATTTAGAAATGGGGTTATAGGGATGGCTCAGAACAATGAAAAAGTTTTAATAATAATAACAAATAATCCTTTGGTTAAATCAGAGAGTATTTTAACAGAACATACAACATTGTTTTTCTCTGATCTCAATAAAGTCTTAACTAAAGCCAGGGATTTAATCCATCAGGGCTATAAGTTGATTACTCATCCTCTAGCTGGCAGTGTAAAACCATGGGCCAATCCATACAGAACAATAGTTCTGGAAGAAGGAAATCAATTAAATATGAGATCTCTGGAGATAATGGAAGGATCTTTGCAGAAATATAAGCAATTTGAAAATGACCTTGAAAAAGACTTCTCTGAAAAAACAAATGAAGCTGTCAGGCAAGATTACCAACTTATTGACTATGATCTTATTAAGGAGCTGATTTAAAATGTCAGAAGTATATGATTTACTTATTATTGGAGGAGGTCCAGCAGGATTATCAAGTGCTATTTATGGATCCCGCTCCAAACTGAAAACACTGGTTTTAGAATCTAAAAGTAAAATGGGCGGTCAGGTAGCAGACTATCATGAGATGGAAAACTATCCAGGAGTCGTTGATACCACTGCTCCGGAGTTAGTTGAAAGCTTTGAAGAACATGCCAGGAAATTTGGTACTGAATTTGCCAAAGGTGAAGTCAAAGAACTTGAGTTAGATGGGTTTATCAAGACCGTTAAGACAAAAAAGGGTGAAGAGTACAAAGCTAAAAGTATTGTTTTAGCAACAGGAGCAGAGCCAAGAAAGCTAGGCTGTGAAGGAGAGGCTGAATTTAAAGGTAAAGGAGTCTCTTATTGTGCAACCTGTGATGCCGACTTTTTCCATGATCTTCATGTTGTTGTTGTCGGTAATGGTAACTCAGCAATAGAGGAAGCGATTTACCTGACAAAGTTTGCTGCTAAAGTTACAATTATTGTTATCCATGAAGAGGGCAAAATGGATGCAGAAAAACTCTTCCAGGAAAGAGCCTATGCCAATGACAAGATTGAATTTGTCTGGAACTCGACTTTACAGGAAGTTAAAGGTGAGGGTATTGTAGAGACAGCAGTTCTTAAAAATGTCAAGACAGGCGAGACAACTGAGATGGACTGTGATGGTATCTTTATCTTCATCGGTCGGGTGCCAAGTACTGACTTTTTAGAAGATACAGATGTTGAGCTGACAGAAGGTGGCTATATTAAGGCAGATGAAGATATGAAGACAACAGTACCTGGTGTTTATGCAGCAGGAGATGTTAGAGACAAGGTTGTCCGACAGGTTGTAACAGCAGCAGGAGATGGAGCAACAGCAGCAGTTATGGCCCAGAGTTATTTAGAAGCTGAAGAACACTGGAGAGACAATGTCTTAAAGACAGATAAGCAGGTAGTTGTAGCTTTCTGGAATCCAACCCAGGATGAGAGTTTAAATACCCTGCAGGATATTGAAGAGTTAGGTGTTGAAGCTGATGAAACCAAGAAGCTTGTCAAGATAGATACCTATAGAAATAGATTGATAACTAAGCGTTATAATATTACAAAGGTGCCGACAGTATTGATAATAGAGTCTGGTGAAGAGGTCGAGAGAGTAGAGAATCCGACTGAGGAGGAACTAGCTAGACTTTTAAAATAAACTTATTATAACCAGGGAGGTGAAAGAAATGCTAGAGCTTAATAAAGAAAATTTTGATAGTGAAGTTTTAGAGAGTGATGGTATAGTTGTTGTAGATTTCTGGAGTGAGAGCTGTGACCCATGTAAGGAATTAATGCCTGAGGTAGAAAAGCTGGCTGAAGAGTATGGCGATAAAGCCAAGTTTGCCAAGTTAAATATTAAAGGCAACCGTCGTTTAGCCATGAAGCAGCAGGTAATGGGTCTTCCATCAATAGTCTTTTATGTTGATGGAGAGAAGACAGAGCATTTAAGCGGTGATGATTTAGAGCCAGCTGATATTGAAGCAACTCTAAATGAGTTATTAGGATAATTGTCAAAATTTGAAGGGAGGTGACTTTATGCAACTGGAATTAGGAAAAATTCATATTAAAGATGTTGAGTTTGGTGAAGAAAATAAAGTTGAAAATGGCCTTTTAACAATTGATAAAGAGGCACTGTTGCATAAAATAAAAGATGATCATCGGATCGAAAGCATTGATCTGGAAATAGTCAGACCTGGTGATAATGTTAGGATTATGCCAGTTAAAGATGTTATCGAGCCAAGGTGTAAAATTGAAGGTGGCGATGTATTTCCAGGATTTGTTGGGTCTGAGGATCTTGTAGGTTCAGGAAAGACTATTGCTTTATCAGGGGTTTCTGTAGTCACAACTGGAGAGGTAGTAGGCTTCCAGGAAGGTATTATTGATATGTCAGGTCCTGGAGCAGATTATACACCATTTTCAAAACTTATAAATATTGTGATTACATGTGAAGTAAAAGATGATATTAAATCTCATATCCATGAAGAAGTTCTCCGTTTAATTGGTTTAACAGCAGCTAAATATATCGGAGAAGCAGGCAAGACCTGTGATCCAGATGAAGTCAAAACCTATACCCACAGTCCATTGCTAGAAGCCTGTGAATTAGGTGGGGATCTTCCAAAAGTCGGGTATGTCTATATGTTACAGACTCAGGGGCTGCTCCATGATACCTATGTATACGGAGTAGACGCCAAAGAAATATTACCGACTATTATTTCGCCGACTGAAGTTATGGATGGAGCAATTGTTAGTGGTAATTGTGTATCAGCCTGTGATAAGAATGCAACTTACTTCCATCAAAATAACCCGATAATTGAAGAACTTTTTGCTAGAGATGGTAAAGATCTTAACTTTGTAGCCACAATTATTACTAATGAAAATGTAACCCTGGCTGATAAGGAAAGGTCATCAAGTTATACAGCCCGTCTGGCAGAAAAGATCGGTTTAGATGCAGCAATTGTATCCCAGGAAGGTTTTGGAAATCCTGATGCCGACCTGATTATGAACTGCAAGAAGCTTGAGGATAAAGGGATTAAAACTGTTCTAACTACCGATGAATATGCCGGTAGAGATGGAGCCTCTCAATCCCTGGCAGATTCAACACCAGAGGCAGATGCTGTTGTAACAGCTGGAAATGCTAATGAGGTTATTGAACTGCCGCCAATGGAAAGAGTTATCGGCCATGAAAGATTTGCTAATAAAATTGCCGGTGGCTTCGAAGGAAGTCTGGCTGAAGATGGCAGTATAACTGTTGAAATTCAGGCTATTACAGGATCAACAAATGAATTAGGTTTTAACAAATTAACAGCAAGAGGATATTAAATTAAGATAAAAATATTACGGAGGTGCTAAACTCATGTTAGAGAATAAAAAAGTAGCAATTCTCGGAGACCGGGACGGAGTACCTGGACCGGCTATCGAAGAATGCATAAAGACTACTGAAGCAGAAGTAGTCTTTACAACAACAGAGTGTTTTGTCTGAACAAGCGCAGGAGCCATGGACCTGGAAAACCAGCAAAGAATTAAGGATTTAGCCGATGAGCACGGTGCAGAAAATCTAGTAGTTATCTTAGGTGGAGCCGAAGCAGAAGCTTCCGGACTTGCCTGTGAAACTGTTAGTAACGGCGATCCAACCTTTGCAGGTCCACTGGCAGGAGTCCAGTTAGGACTCGCAGCTTATCATATTATGGAACCTGAAATCAAGAATGAAGTCGATGAAGATGTCTATGAAGAGCAGATCAGCATGATGGAAATGGTTCTTGAAGTAGACGAGATTATCGAAGAAGTTAAAGAATATAGAGAAAAATTCAGTAAATTTGTATAAAAAACTAGGATATTTAAGAAAGGGGGGTGCAGCTTGAAAAAGCTAAAAGTAGTCCACTATTTAAATCAGTTCTTTGGACAGATCGGTGGTGAGGAGAAAGCCGATATTGCACCGCGATTAGAAGAAGGTCCAATTGGACCAGGTAATGCAATCAATGGCGGTATCAGCGATCACGGTGAAATCACCCATACCATTATCTGTGGAGATAGTTATTTCAATGAAAATAAAGATGATGCTTCAACTCAGATAGAAGATTATTTAAAAGAAATCAATCCTGATTTATTAATTGCAGGTCCAGCCTTTAATGCTGGCCGTTATGGAATGGCTTGCGGATCAGTTGCAGAAATTGCTGCTGGCCTTGAAATTCCAGTTATATCAGGAATGTATCCTGAGAACCCTGGCTATGAGATGTTCCGTCAGTATGGATACTTTGTTGAAACAAGCAATTCAGCAGCTGGCATGAGAAAAGCAGTTCCAGCAATGATAGATCTTATCAAGAAATATGTTGAGACAGAAGGTGATCTCGGTAGCCCGGAGGAAGCAGGGTATATGCCCCGGGGTATTAGAAAGAACGTCTTTGTTGAAGAGAGAGGCGCTAAAAGAGCAGTTGATATGCTTATTAAAAAGATCAATGATCAGGATTTTGAAACAGAATATCCAATGCCATCATTTGATCGGGTAAGCCCGGCTGCCCCATTAAGAAATATGAAAGATGCCAGAATTGCTCTGGTAACTTCTGGAGGAATTGTACCTAAAGGTAATCCAGATCATATTGAGTCCTCAAGTGCATCTAAATTTGGCCGTTATAAGCTCTCTGAATTAGAAGACTTAACTTCCCAGAGCCATGAGACAGCTCATGGAGGCTATGATCCGGTTTTTGCTAATGAAGATGCAGATTGTGTTCTTCCTGTTGATGTTTTAAGGGATATGGAAGATGAAGGCCGGATTGGCGAACTCTTTGATTATTATTACTCAACAGTCGGTAATGGTACATCTGTAGCCAATGCTGTGGCCTATGCTAAAGAGATAGCCCAGGATTTAAAGGATAATGATGTTCAGGCAGTTATCCTGACATCTACCTGAGGTACCTGTACTCGTTGCGGTGCAACGATGGTTAAAGAGATTGAAAGAGAAGGTATCCCGGTAGTTCATATCGCTACAGTAGTTCCAATTTCAAAGACTGTAGGTGCCAATAGAATCGTACCTGCAATTGCCATCCCTCATCCACTCGGTAATCCAAAACTGGATGAAGATGAAGAGAAAAATGTTCGGAGAGAGATAGTTGAAAGAGCTCTTAGAGCCTTAACAACTGAAATTAAAGAACAGACTGTCTTTGAAGAGTTAGATTAAGCTTAAATTAGCGGTGGGCTCACTGTCCACCGCTATTATTATAAAATTTTTAGTTTTATTTTGCCAAAAGGCAGGGGGTAGATCCCCTTTAAAATTACAAGGAGGTATCATAAGATGCAGGAAGCAGTAATAAAAGGATCAAGTTATATATTAGCTCATACACCAAACACATTGAAGGTAGGCGGGACAACTCAGACCCAGGCCAGAAATAAAGATAGCGAGAGCGAATATCTAAAGAATTTAGATAACTATTTAAGAGATTTTTCCGAAGCAGTAAGATATGCCCCAAACCAGTGCTATATCGGTAATATTTTACCGGATGAACTAAAGGAGATTGCAAGACCCTGGTATGCAGAGGATAATCTTTTAGAAGAAAAACGTTTCGGCAAAAGAGGCGAGATTATGCCAGAAGATGAGTTCTATGGTTTAGTCCAGTTTGTCGATGTCTTTGATTTAGTGAAATTAGAAGAAGAGTTCGTTAAAGAGATAGAACCAAAATTAAACGACCATCCCCTTTTAGGAAAACTTGATTTAGAACTAAAAGGTACACCGAAAGAAAAGATAGAAGAGCTCCATAACGGCAGCCGGACAGAACCTCTCTATCTAGGCGATAGATTAGTCGGAGTCGTTAAAGGTGCCCATGAGAGCGATGAGAATCTAAGTGCCCATGTTATCATGGAAAACCTAATGAGTAAAGCAAGTGGAGTCCTGGCCTTACTGCATTTAGGTCAGAGAGAAGAAGTTAACCTAGAAGATATAGAATATGTTATCGAATGTTCAGAAGAAGCCTGTGGAGATATGAACCAGCGTGGCGGCGGCAACTTTGCCAAAGCGATAGCAGAAAAAGCAGGCTGTGTAAATGCCACAGGTAGCGATACCAGAGGTTTCTGTGCAGGTCCAGCCCATTCACTAATTAACGGTGCAGCTCTAGTTAAAGCAGGAGTCTATGAGCAGGTTGCAGTTGTAGCCGGTGGAGCAGTAGCTAAATTAGGCATGAACGGTAAAGATAATGTTAAAAAAGAAACACCTGTACTTGAGGATACCCTTGGCGGCTTTGCAGTTCTAATTACAGCCGATGATGGCGTAAGCCCAATCCTGAGAACCGATGCCCTGGGTAAACATACTGTCGGTAAGGGCTCATCACCACAGGCAGTAATCTCAGCATTAGTTACCGATGGCCTGGATAAAGCAGGGCTAAAGATGTCTGAGGTCGATAAATACTCAGTCGAGATGCAAAACCCTGAGATGACCGAACCGGCTGGAGCAGGTAATGTGCCTGAAGCCAATTACAAGATGATAGCAGCTCTAGGTGTCAAAAGGGGCGATCTTGAAAGAAAAGAGCTAATGAATTTTGTTAAAGAACACGGCATGCCAGGCTTTGCACCAACCCAGGGCCATATTCCATCAGGAGTACCCTTTATCGGGCCGGCAGCAGAGATGATGGCAGCTGATAAATTAAATAGAGCAATGATTATCGGTAAAGGCAGTCTCTTTTTAGCCAGAATGACCAATCAGTTTGACGGAGTTTCATTCCTCATGGAGAAAAATACCGGTGCAGGCTCAAAAGAAGAGACAGCTGATAGAGAAGAGATTAAATCAATGATAGCTCAAGCCATGCGCGGTATGGCAGAGAGCTTAATAGAAGACGATAAAGAGTAAGGAGGTGGCTTAAAATGGAAGCTAAAAGAGAAGTAGCAGCAGTCTTTAACGAGATAGCAGATGCAATTGAGAGCGGCCAGTTTGGCAGCAAACAAAAAATAGCCCTGACAACCCCAGGGAGTGAACACGGCAGCAAGGAACTTCTTAACGGTGTTAGAAAACTTATCAGAAAGAGATCAGATATCGAGCCGGTCATAATCGGTGAAGAGGGTATTGAAAACTTCGAGCACCATTATGCCGACTGCCTGGATGATGCCCATCAGATAATGGAAGAGCTTTTTAATAAAGGCGAAATAGATGGAGCAGTAACCCTCCATTACAACTTCCCGATGGGAGTAGCAACAGTCGGTAGAGTGATCTCACCGGCCTCAGGTGATGAGATGATTATAGCCACCACCACAGGGACATCGGCAACTGATAGGGTCGAGGCCATGGTTAGAAATGCCATTGCCGGAATAGCCTCAGCTAAGGCTATCGGGATCGATAATCCTGAAGTAGGTGTCTTGAATGTTGAAGGGGCCAGAAAGGTAGAGCAGGCCTTAAATAAGCTAAAGGATAATGGGTATGAGTTTGAGTTTGCCACCTCAGCCAGAAGCGATGGCGGCTCAGTCATGCGGGGAAATGACCTATTATTAGGCAGCACAGATGTGATGGTCTGTGATACCCTGACTGGTAATATCTTAATGAAATTATTTTCAGCCAGCCAGTCAGGTGGTAATATAGAAGTCTCAGGCTACGGCTATGGTCCAGGGCTAGGCCCTGACCAGGATAATATTATCGGAATAGTCTCTAGAGCCTCTGGAGCCCCGGTAGTTGCAGGAGCCATGGAATATATGGCAGATGGAGCTAGAAACGACCTGACAGCTATCTACAACAGAGAGCTTAAATCAGCCGAGAAGGCCGGTTTAAAGGATATTATCGAAGAGCTTAAGCCTAAGGCTAAAGAATCAACAGAAGCTGTTAAAGCCCCGGATAAGAAGCAGACAGGGGCAGAGATAGCAGGAATAGATGTCCTTGATATCGAGACAGCCAAAGAGACCCTCTGGGCAGAGGATATCTATGCCGAGACAGGTATGGGCTGTACCGGGCCAGTGATAATGATCAATGAAGCAGATAAAGCCGAGGCCAGAGAAATATTAAAGAAAGCAGGTTTTATCGGTTAAAAGATGATTAAAGCATAATATACATTTTAGATGAATAATATACCCTGCTGGCAGGAAAAATCCCGGCAGGGTTTCATATATTTTTAAGGGACCTGCCGGTTACCCGACGGTTACCAAGTAGTATCTCTTAACATATTTCACAAAGACAATAATCGACTCTTATTTAATAATTTTGAGTATAATCATACATATAACTAAAATTAAATAAGTCTTATTAATTAGCAGGAGTTAATCTAAAAATCGAGAATAGTATAAGCAGTGAAAGGAGAATCAGCTATGAATAAAAATCAGTTATTGCGTCAATTACCATCAGTAAATGATATTATAAAGCATGAAAAAGCAGATCAATTGACAGAAGAATATAACCGGGATCTCCTTATCCAGGGTATCCGTGATGAATTAGAATATCAGCGCCGAAAAATATTAAAATTGCTTGACAAAGAAAGATTTGAAGAGGCTGAAGCAATAGTCGACTCATTAACTTTAGAAAAAATCCTTGATAATATAGCCAGTAATTTAGAAAAAGAATTTAGACCTCAACTGGCACCAGTTGTAAATGGGACTGGAGTAATTGTCCACACTAATCTGGGTCGATCACTCCTGTCAAAGGAAGCTAAAGAGATGGTCGAAATGGTTGCCAGCCATTATAATACATTAGAGATCGATAGAAATACCGGTGAGAGAGGTTCCCGCTATGATAATGTTGAAGAGCTAATCTGTCGCCTGACTGGAGCTGAAGCAGCCTTTGTTGTCAATAATAATGCTGCAGCAGTCCTCCTTGCAATTTCAACCTTCGCTTCAGGCAAAGAGATTATCATCTCCAGAGGAGAATTAATTGAAATCGGCGGCTCTTTTAGAATTCCAGCAGTTATGGAACAGGGAGGAGCCGATTTAGTTGAAGTCGGTACAACTAACAAAGTATATATTGAAGATTATGCCAGAGAAATCAATGAAAATACCGGGATGTTATTAAAAGTCCATACCAGTAATTATAAAGTCGTAGGTTTTACAGAAGAAGTAGGCCTGGATCAATTAGTCCAGCTCGGTCATAAATATGATATCCCTGTCCTTGATGACCTGGGCAGCGGTGTCTTTTTAGATATGACAGAATTTGGACTTGAAAGAGAGCCGACTGTGGCTGAAAGAGTTGAAGCCGGTGGCGATATTGTAACATTCAGTGGTGATAAGATTTTAGGTGGACCTCAGGCTGGAATCATTGTTGGCCGCAAAGATCTTATTGAGAAGATGAAAAAGCACCCACTGACCAGAGCTGTTAGAGTCGATAAATATACACTGGCCGCCCTGGAAGGCACCCTTAAAGCTTATCTCAGACCAGAAACAGTTATTGATAAGATACCAACTTTAAATATGTTAAGCCTGGATCGTGATGATTTAAGGGAGCCAGCAAAAGAGTTACAGGCTTCATTAAAAGATGTTTTGCCTGATAATATAAAATGTCAGATTGAAGAAGATATTTCCAGAGTTGGTGGTGGAGCCTATCCATTATCTGAGCTACCAACTTTAACGGTAACAATTGATTGGCCAGGGGTTGGAGCTTCAAAAATTGCATCAGCTCTTAGGTCTCATTATCCTCCAATTTTCACCAGAATAAAAGACGAAAAACTAGTTATTGATCTGAGGACCTTACAGGAAGGTGATCAGGAAATAATCATAGATGCCTTTAAAGAGCTGGAGGTCGAATAATATGAGACAGAAAAATATTATTGTCGGTACAGCCGGCCATATCGATCACGGCAAGACCACATTAATCGGTGCCTTAACCGGGGCTGATACTGATCGATTAAAAGAAGAGAAAGAACGGGGTATTTCAATCGATCTCGGTTTTACCGGCTTTGATCTCTCAGATGAGATCCATGCCGGGATAATTGATGTGCCTGGTCATGAAAAGTTTATTAAAAATATGCTGGCAGGGGCAGCCGGGGTAGATCTTGCACTCCTCGTTATTGCAGCAGATGAGGGGATAATGCCCCAGACTAGAGAGCATCTGGCAATCCTGGAACTGCTCCAGGTTAAATATGGAGTTGTTGCAATCACCAAGGCCGATAAAGTAGAGCCAGACTGGCTGGAACTGGTAGTTGAAGATTCTAAAGATCAGCTTAGCGATAGCTTTTTAAAGGATGCTCCCTTTATTCCAGTCTCAGCAATAGATGGCACCGGACTTGATAAATTAAAAAAAGCTTTATTAAAAGAGGCTTCAAAGATTCCTGGCAAGGATGAATCAAGCAATGTCTATCTGCCGATCGATCGGGTCTTTACAATGTCAGGCTTTGGCACAGTTATTACCGGAACACTGGTTAGCGGAACCCTGGAAACAGGCAGCCAGATGTTAATCTATCCAGATAAGAATGAGGCCAGAATCAGGAGTATTCAGGTTCATAACGAGAAAGTTGAAGCGGCCTATCCTGGCGAGAGAACCGGGGTTAATCTGGCAGGAATAGATAAAGAAGATATCGAGCGTGGAGATGTTCTGGCCACACCAGGCAGTCTAATAGCAACCTCCAGATTAGATGGTCGGGTTAAGCTTTTGCCATCATCTCCAATGGTTTTAGAAAATGATACCAGAATCCGATTCCATATAGGAGCCAGAGAGGTTTTGGGCAGGGCTTATCTTATAGATAAAGATGAGATTCTGCCTGGAGAATCAGGACTGGTCCAGTTCCGCCTGGAAGAGACTATAGTCTCCAGATTTAAAGAAAACTTTGTAATCAGGCGATATTCACCGATGACAACAATTGGCGGCGGCAAAGTCCTGGAGAACTCATCGCCAAGACGGAAGCGCCATGATTCTGCCGCTATTGAAGAACTTAAAATAAAAGAGAGTGGTACACCAGCAGAAAGGCTAGAGCTTACCCTGAGGCTGGCAGGAAAGCCATTAAGAATTGATGATCTGATTGAGCGAACAGGCCTTTCAGAATCAGAAATAAATAATCATCTAGAAAATTTACTAGAGTCCGGTCAGGTTTATGAGCTTTCCAGATATCAAAAGCCCAGTTATCTGGCAGCAGAGCCGAAAAATCAGGCTCAAAACGAGATGATAGAAATAACTAAAAATTATCATCAGAAGCAGCCCTTACGGCCAGGGATCAGCAGAGCTGAACTTAGATCAAGTCTGTCAGTTGAGCTTAATACTAATGAATTTAATCAACTGGCTGAGGAGCTGGCAGAAGCAGGAAAATTAGTGCTTTCCCAGAAGTATATTAAAGAGGCCGGTTTTGAAGTTGAATTTACCGGCAGGGCAGCTGAAATAAAATCTGGAGCTCTTGAGTTTTTTGCAAAAAATAAATTTAATCCACCAGAAATAAGTGATTTAGCAGAAGCTCTAGATGAAGATAATCAAAAATTAATCAGAGAGGTTATTGGAGCTTTAGAGGAAGAGGGTAAATTGGTCCGCCTGACTGAAGATCTCTATTTTACTGAGGAAGCGATTGCTGAAGCAGAAGAAAAATTAAAAGAATTCTTTTTGCAAAATGATAGCCTTGAACTAAGCCAGTTTAGAGATATGATTGATAGTAGCAGGAAATATGCACTGCCTTTGCTGGAATATTTTGATGATGAGGGTTTAACCTATCGTGATGGTGATAAAAGATATCTAAAATAGCTTTGAAATCATATGAAATAGCTTTACAATCGTAGCTTAATATATTATAATATAAGAGGTTAGCGGGAATGGCTGGGTCCATGGTGGACTCCACGGACTTCAAATCCGCTGGCGGGCCGGGTAGCCGGTCTGTGGTGGGTTCGATTCCCACACATTCCCGCCAAAATATACTTTCTGAGATTATTCTATGAAATATAAAACCCTCTGGTATTATAATACCAGAGGGTTTTTTTATCGGTTATACTTTTTTAATTTAGATCTTTAAACTTTCAAGCTTTTCAATTCTATCTTCAGTTGTTGGGTGGGTGCTAAATAATTTACTCATACCCTCACCAGAGAGTGGATTAATGATAAACATATGGGAAGTGGCTTCATTGACTTCCATTGGATTACCTTTGGCCTGACGCTCCATCTTTCTTAGAGCACTGGCCAATCCATTAGGGTTACCGGTAATCCTGGCAGCAGTCTCATCTGCCTTATATTCTCTGGTTCTGGAGATTGCCATTCTGACAACTAAAGCTGCCAGTGGGGCAAAGATTATTGCTAGAATCTGTACAAGCATAGCAAGACCGCCACCTGAACGGTTTCTCCGGCCGCCAAAGATCATTCTGAAACGTCCCATTCTGGCCATAAATGCTAGAGCACCGGCCATTACAGCAGCGAGAGTACTAATTAAAGTGTCTCGATTTTTAATATGGGATAGCTCATGGGCAATAACGCCCTCAAGCTCGTCTTTATCCAGTAATCGGATAATCCCTTCAGTTAAAGCAACAGCTGAATTCTTAGGATTCCGACCTGTGGCAAAGGCATTAGGCTGACTGGAAGGTGTAACATAAACCTTCGGCATTGGTAGCCCGGCTTGATCGCTTAAATCCTTTATGATTTTATGAAGTTTTGGTGCCTCTTCTTCAGTTAGTGGACGGGATTTGGTCATCTTTATAGCCAATTTATCACTGAACCAGAAACTAAAGAAATTTAATATAAGTGCAAAACCGAAAGCCATAATCAGACCAGATTCGCCGCCTAAAATACCACCAAATACAACAAGTACAACAGTTAATATAGCCATTAATAGAAATGTCTTTAAATGATACATTAAATTTCACCCCTTTCTATCTCTATTTAATTAATTTTAACTTATTTTTAAAGATTCTGCAAGTCCCAAAGTTTCCTGTAAGCCCTTAATTATGAAGATTTTTTAAAGATTCTTTTAAATAAATAATATATAAGGAGTCGATTATGCATAAAGAAATTAAAAAAGTCAGTGACAATATTGGTAAGGTAATCTTTGGTAAGGAAGATGTTGTTGAGATGATGCTGGTTGCAATGCTGGCCCAGGGCCATATCCTCTTTGATGATGTGCCTGGTATCGGTAAGACCAGACTGGCCAATTCCCTGGCCTGTTCACTAGGTGTTAAATTTTCAAGAATTCAATTTACACCTGATCTCCAGCCTGCAGATGTAACAGGACTTTATTTTTATAATCAGAAAGAGAATGAATTTTCTTTCAGGTCAGGACCGATAGAGACCAATATTCTGCTGGCAGATGAGATCAATAGAGCTGTGCCCAGGACCCAGTCCAGTCTCCTTGAAGTTATGGAGGAGCGGCAGATTACAGTTGAGGGAAATACCAGAAAATTAGAGGAGCCATTTCTAGTGGTTGCAACTCAGAACCCGGTAGAACTGGAAGGAACTTTTCCACTGCCAGAGGCCCAGCTAGACCGTTTTTTATTTAAACTTCAGGTAGGATATCCATCCAGGGAAGTTGAGTTTGAGATTTTAGATAAATATCAGCAGGAAGACCCATTTTATAGTCTGGAACCGGTTATAGATAAAGAGACAATCATTGAGCTCCAGCAGCAGGTAAAAAAAGTTAAGATTTCTTCAGATATGAAAAATTATATAACAGAACTGGTCAGGGCAACCAGAGAGAAAGAAAATGTTGAATTAGGATTAAGTCCAAGAGCCTCTTTAGCTATTATGCGAGCAAGTATGGCCAGGGCTTTAATCTATGATCGGGACTATGTGATCCCCGATGATATTCAGGCAGTCTTTCCACCGGCGGCAGGCCATAGAATCCTGCTTAAAGAACAGGCCAATCTCAGGGGCCTTAAGCCAGAAAGGATCGTTAGAGAAGTTCTTAAGGAGATAGCTGTCCCAGTTGAGGGAGAGGAATAAGGTGAAGAACCGTCTTATTATCTGGATTATAATATTTCTCTCAATGACAGTCTATGGGATGAGGGTAGGCAGTACTGCTTTGATTTCAGGGGCTCTCCTGGCAGCAAGTTTAATCTTTATCGCCTATCAGTGGAATCATTTTTCCCTGGCAAAATTATCTATAGATATAGACTTTACAGATAAAAAGATCTTTGCCGGTGAAGAGACAGAATTTAATCTCTCTTTAACCAATGCCAAGATTTTACCAGTCTTCTGGCTGACTGTCCATTTTAATTTTCGGAAAGGTATGAATCTGATTGGTGGTGAGAAGACAGGCACACTATCAGGTAATAGGAATATTTTCTTTGATAAATTTAATTTGAGCCTTTATCAGAAATTAAACCGTCATTATCAGGTCATGCCTGAAGAAAGGGGAGCTTATTATCTTGGTAATGGAATGCTTGAAACAGAAGGTTTTATTGGACTTTTCAGTCAGAAAGAAAGTTTAAATAACTCACTGGAATTAGTGGTCTATCCTCAGATTTATCCAGTTGATGATCAGGTAATCACCAGACTATTTGCCAGAGGTGAAAAGATGACTGATGGCTGGATTATGGTTGACCCAATTAATCGGGCAGGTGTTAGAGATTATCAACCTTCTGATCAGCGCAAACAGATAAACTGGAAGGTTTCAGCCCGGCATCAACAGCTTAAATCTGATATCTATCATCCTTCAAAAGCTGGGGAGATTGAGATTATACTTGATATAAGATCAGCAGATAAAAGCTGGGAGGGGATAGATAAAGATCAACTGGAAATTGCATATTCTCTGGCCGGCTCACTGGCCAGGCAGTTTTTAAATAAAGGTATTGAAGTTGGTTTTCTTAGCAATGGCAAGCCTAAAATAGGTGAAGGCTCCAGAGTTGAACCTGGCAATCATCCTGGCCAGCTTGAGGAGATCTTAACTGCTCTTGCTTATCTTAAACCTCTCTTTCGGCGACCTATTGCAGAATATGCCCATAAATTGCAGCAGGGGGCAGATAAATTAATTATTACTACCTATCCTGAAGGCCTTGAATTAAATCGCTATTTTTCAAATAAAGGCCAGGGCAAGACCTGGCAGATTATTTTAGGTGAGCCTGACAGGACTAAAGAGTCCGGTAATCTGCAATTGCCTGGCTGGTCGGCAAGTCTGGCAGGAGGTGAAGGTGATCAAGAATTTAAATTTAAACCGCTATAAACTTTTAAATAGATTCTTTAATGCTGGCATCTGGTATTTAATTTTAAGAGTTCCAGCTGAAGTCTATGCCAGTGATATATTAAATTTCGGTTTTAATTTTCAGGTTGATATCTGGCTGATGGCCTTTCTGTTTCTGGCTGGTCTCTGGGCAGTAATCGCCAGGGAAAATTATTTTGACAGGAGTTTAATGATTGGTGCAGGCTATTTATTTTTAATAGCAGCTGGTTCAGCAATGGCATATTTTTTGAACTGGCCTCTGGAATTATTTATACCGCTGGCAATCCTCTTAGCAGTTGTTTCATTAAGGCAGGCTTTTTATGGAAATAGAGTCGAGTATAGCGATGATATTCCAAGGCTTATATTAATCTATCTCTTTTCAATCCTGATATCATATAATTTTCAGGGAGAGGTTTTGATCTGGCAGGTCTTTATCTTCTTTATCCTGCTGCTTGCTCAGGCTGTTACTATTAAAGTTGAAAAAAAGGAGCTAGGTAAAGGCCTTACTGCCAGTTATGGTCCCATGTTTATATTTTTTATAATTATGATCTTTGCAGCAATAGTCTTTGCAATCCCTTTTCAGCTGCCAATTTTGGAAGTAGTTAGGAATATTGCCGGTCAGGTTTATCAAATTATTCGTCCGGTTATTTATTATGTAACTCTAGGAATATTTTATCTTTTCTATCCTGTAATGTTGTTTATCCGCTGGATTTTTTCTAACTTTTCTCCAGAGGGTCAGGAGGGTGAGGCCCAATTTGGACCCAGGACACCTGAAGATCAGGCAGAACAATTTCGGGAAATTATTGAGACACCAGACTTACCAATTGCTGAAATAATAACAGTTATTATCCTGATAGGCATAGGGGTCTATCTAATTAAAAGGTTAACTAAAAGCGGAACAGCTACTGATAATTATCTTTCAGAAGAAAGAGAGAGTCTCTCTGCGCCAAAGATGTTTATCAATGATCTTGGAGAACTCTGGAATAAGATGAAGGCTGGTTTTAGCAGGGATAAAAAAATACAATATGATATGGATCAGCCCTGTCAGGCAGTCCGGTTTTATTATTATAAATTCAGTCAGCTGGCAGCAAAGGATCTCATTAAGGAGAAAAATCTATCTGCCAGAGATTATAAAGATGAATTAATCTATAATGCCGGCTGGCAGGAGGAAAAACTGGAATTAGATAATCTGATTTCGATTTATGAAAAAGCCAGGTATAAAGAAGAGGTTGAATCTGAAGAGGTTGAAATGGCGGCAAGTCTCTGGAGAGAGTTAAAGGAAAAAAGAGAAGCAAGAAGCAGGAATTAAATAAATAGTTAGAAGTGGAGGATAGATGAGTTTAGATGAGTAATTAAAAATTAAATTTAAGTATGGATAATAAAGCAGCAGGCAGAGGCCTGCTGCTAATTTAGTATATTATCACTTTAACTTGATCTTTAAGAACTTTTCTTCTTTAAGTCTTCTCTATTTTGAAGAAGCTGATCTTTATACTGGAGCTGATATAGATCGTGATAGATGCCTTCCTGGTCCAGCAATTCCTGGTGGTCTCCGATTTCTCTGATTCTACCCTTGTGGAGGACCACGATTCTATCAGCATGCTGGATAGTTGATAATCTGTGGGCAATCACAATGGTTGTTCTATTTTCAGTTAATTTATAGAGGGCATCCTGGATTAAGAGCTCAGTTTCAGTATCGATATTGGCAGTCGCTTCATCAAGGACCAGGATATCTGGGTCATAGGCCAGGGTTCTGGCAAAGGCGATTAGCTGTTTTTCACCTGCTGAAAAAGTGGAGCCCCGTTCAGTGACTTTATGTTTATAGCCATTTTTTAGTTTAGTAATAAATTTATCGGCATTGACATATTCTGCAGCTTCAACGATCTCCTCCTGAGAGATATCATCCCGGTGGAGGGTGATATTATCGGCAACAGTTCCAGTAAAGAGGAAGACTTCCTGGAGGACAACTCCAATATGTCTTCTTAACTCATGGCGGGGATACTTTCTTATATCGGTGCCATCTATTTTAATGCTTCCTTTCTGGATATCATAGAATCGGCTTAATAATTTAATGATTGAGGATTTACCTGCACCGGTAGCGCCAACTAGAGCTATTGTTTCACCTGGCTCAATCTCTAAATTAATATCTCTAAGCACCCATTCCTCTCCGTCATAGGAAAAGTCGACATCATCAAATTCAATCCGACCTTCCAGTCTATCCGGTAATTTTACAGGTTCAGCCGGTTCTGAAATATCCTCTTCAGTATCTAAAATTTTAAAGATTCGCTCTGAAGAAGCCATGGCCGACTGGAGAATATTATATTTTTCAGTCAGGTCATTAATCGGTTGGAAGAACCGTCTGATATAATCTGTAAAGGCATAGAGAATTCCAAATTCCAGAGCAGAGGTTACAACCCGACCACCTCCATACCAGATTAATATAGCCAGGGCCAGTGAATAGAGTAAGTCCATTGATGGCCTAAAGATTGCATAGACAAAGATATGGCGCATAGTTGCGTCGAAATATTCATTATTAATCTTTTTAAATTCATTGAGCTTTCTTTTTTGCTGATTAAAGAGCTGAATTATTTTCATGCCAGATATATTTTCTGAAATAGTAGAATTAATTCTGGCTAGCTTAACTCGAACCTTTCTATAAGCTTCCCTGGCATATTTTCTAAAAAAGGCTGCTACCACTATAACTAAAGGCAGGACAGCAAAGGTTGATAGGGCCAGCTGGGCATTTAATGAAAACATAATTATGATTATACCAAGGAGCATAAAGAGATCCTTAAAGAGATTGACAAGGACACCGGTATACATCTCATTTAAAGTTTCAGTATCATTGGTAACTCTGGTAACAAGTCTACCGACTGGATTATTATCAAAATATGATAGGGACATCTTCTGTAAATGGGTAAATACTTCATGGCGCATATTAAAGATTATTCGCTGACTGGTCTTATTTAAGATATAGACCTGGAGATAATTTAAAAAGAAGCCGACAATCATAATTGATAGTAGAAATAATGCAATTCCAGTTAATCCGGTATAATCCTGTTCTCTGAAATCACTGTATTCCTGGTCAGCTAATTGTGTAAGTCTTCTAGTCTGGCCGTTGAACTCTGCATAATAACCGGTTCCATCTTCTCCAACTTCAATATCTGAAGGTGTTCGATGAAAATCTTCCATGATAAATGACTGGCCATCATCTCTAATAATCTGCCAGCGTTCCAAATCAGGGTATTCAGTTTCCAGGAGCCTTTCCCGGACTAAATAATTGCCTCTGAATTCAACATATTCAACGTCTTCAGCCGGGGGCTCGTTCATAACTACCTGGGCATGGTTCATTACATTTATATGCTCATCTATTGCAACTCGGATTAGATAAGGCCGGGCCAGTTCAACACCGGTAACAAAGAGGAGCAGAATGATACAGAGCAATAATATTTTCCAGTATGGTTGAGCATACCGGAGTAAACGTTTCATTAATTTTGAATCATAGGCTTTTTCTATTTCTTCTTCTTTACGAAAATCTCGCATTTCTGCACCTCCTTACTGGTTTTCTAGTTTTTCTTCTAAAAGCTGTTTCTGGTAGAGATCGTAATAGAGACCTTCATTATTAAGGAGGCTCTCATGATCTCCTTCTTCTATAATCGTGCCATCATCTAAAACAAAGATTTTATCAGCATTTTTAATAGTTGAAATTCGGTGGGCTATTAAGATAGTTGTTCTTTCAGCCATTATATCTTCTAAATTATTTAAGATAGTTTCTTCGGTCCTGGTATCAACAGCTGAGAGACTATCATCCAGGATTAGAATATCAGGCCGTTTGATCAGAGCTCTGGCCAGGGCTACCCTTTGCTGCTGGCCCCCTGATAAAGTTACTCCCCGTTCTCCAAGAATAGTATCGAACCCTTCCGGGAAATCAATGATATTATCATAGACTGAAGCTTCTCTGGCAGCCTGTTTGATTAATTCAATATCTGTTTCTGGATTATGAAAGGCAATATTTTTACCGATAGTAGTTGAGAATAAAAAGTTATCCTGGGGCACAAAGGCTGTATTTTCTCGGATTGTCTCTAGAGGTACTTTATTGATATCATGGCCATCAAGATAAAGGCTTTCCCGGTCAGAATTGAATAACCTCAGGATTAATCTGGCAATCGTTGATTTACCAGAGCCGGTTCTACCAATAAAGGCAACTGTCTGTCCAGATTCAATCTTAAAGCTGATATCCTTTAAGATTGGTTCATCTTCATCTGGATAACTAAAGGTTAATTTATCAAACTCAATTTCGCCTTTAAGTTCATCTATCTTGTAATTGGTGTCAGGATAGTTATAAATATCAGGTTCTTCATCGAAAATACTATTTAAGCGTTCCAGTGAAGCTTTACCTCGCTGGATATGGTTAATAACAAAACCCAGGGCCATCATTGGCCAGGTTAACATTCCAAGATAACTGATAAAAGCAACAAAATCACCAAGAGAGATAGCTTCTTCAATAACCATCCGGCCTCCAAGCCAGATGACTATTAAAAAACTCATCCCTGAGAAGAACTGAACTAATGGGCGGAAAAGCCCCCAGCTTTTAACTAGATCAACATTTCGCTCATAATTATTTTGATTGCTTACCTGGAATCTTTCTATTTCTTTTTCTTCTCTGGCAAAGGCTTTAACAACTCTAATGCCTGAGAAATTTTCCTGGGCCTTATCACTGAGATTGGAGAAAGCCTCCTGGACTTTCTTGAATTTTTTATGGATTATCTGGCCAAATTTCAATGAAATTAATGTTATAAATGGTAGTGGGATTAAAGCAATTAGTGTTAACCTGATATCGATGGTAAAAATCAGGATTGAGACTGTTGCTATAGTCAGTAAGATTGCGTCTGCCAGCATTACAACACCAGGGCCTGTGGCCCGGCGAATCGCATTAATATCATTGGTAGCATGGGCCATCAGATCACCGGTTTTCTGCTGCTGGAAATAATTTGGTGATAATCTCTGAAAATGTTCATAGAGGTCATTGCGGAGATTTCTTTCAAGTCTCCTTGCAGTTCCATTAATATAGAGTCTCCAGAGAAAACGGAAAAAAGCAGTCCCTCCGGCAACCAGTACAATTAGCCCGGCATATCGAATTAATTCAGGGCTGCCAACTAAACCGGCCTGGAGGTTATCAGTGAAATCTCTCAATATCTGAGGGATAATTAACTGCAAGATATCGACTAGAGCTAGCCAGATGATGCCAAGCAGATAGCGCTTTTTATATCGGAGAAAAAAACCTTTAAAGGTGTAATCCTGCATAAAAATATCAGCCTTTCTTAAGATAAATTAGACTTAAAAAAATTATAATAAAGGAATTGCATTAAATTTATTATATTTATATACCCAATTATATAAATTAGAGATAAGTTGTTCAATACCTTCTTTTTATTGAGATAAATATTATCAAATTACAAATAAATTTTAAAATGCTATTTTAACTTCTATTTATTTTAATTATTTGCAGGAGTTTATTAATTAATCAAGAAAGTTATTTAGTAAGCAATAATTATTTGTAATAAAGAATATAACTTTAAAAATTGAAAGGAAGGAGGATTTTAAATGGAAGAAGGGTTCTGGTTTGCATTAGCATTAACCACATTTGCCGGTCTTTCAACAGGTTTAGGAGGCATTTTTGCCTTTTTTACAAAAAAGACTGATTTCAAATTCTTAGCCTCAGCTCTAAGTTTTTCTGCTGGAGTTATGATTTATATTTCTTTTGTTGAACTCTTTGATGAAGCCAGAGAGGAACTTATAGAATATTTTGGCGGTAATATGGGTCACTTTGTAACGGTTATTGCTTTTTTCGCAGGTATTGCAGTAATCTTGCTTATAGATAAACTTGTACCTGATCCTGATAACCCTCATCATGGCTGGAAAGAAGAGAATGTTGAGGCAATCGTAAATGAAAGTCCTGAAGATGCCAAAATGAGACTGGCAGAAGAGGAGAAACAGGAACTTCACAGGGTAGGAGTTATGTCAGCTTTAGCTATAGCAATCCATAACTTCCCTGAGGGGCTAGTAACCTTTGTGGCTGCTCTCCATGATCCGGCACTTGGAGTTTCAATTGCAATAGCAATTGCTCTCCATAATATTCCAGAAGGTGTTGCAGCTTCAATTCCGATCTATTATTCATCAGGTAGCCGTTTAAAGGCAATTGGTTATTCATTTACAGCAGGTTTAGCTGAGCCATTAGGTGCATTACTCGGTTATTTTGTATTTAGATCGTTTTTTGATGAACTGGTTTTTGGTCTTATTTTTGCTTTCGTTGCAGGTATTATGGTCTTTATCTCAGTCGATGAATTACTGCCTGCTTCAAAGAAATATGGGGAAGGTCATCGTGAGATCTATGCATTTATTTTAGGAATGTTAATTATGGCTTTAACACTGGTAGTTGTTTAATTAGATTGGTTTTTGGCATTTAACTAAAATAATAAATATAATTAAAGTACCGGCTGCCAGGAGACTGGCAGCCGGTCATAATTTTATTTGGCTTTAGAAAAATATTGGTCTATCTCAGTCATTAACTCAGAGATCGGTAAGTCCTGAGGACATTTATCTTCACAGACCAGGCAGGCGATACAGTTGTCAGCCTGGTTTTCCTCTTTGAGCTCGAAATATTTCTCAGACATCTCTTTATAATTATCATAGATATGGGCCTGGTTATAATAGTCGAAGACCCGGGGTATCCAGACTGATTCTGGACAGGGCATACAGTAATTACAACCGGTACAATCTACCGGGGCAATCTCTTTATAGATTCTGCCGGCTTTTTCTACTAGTTTTATTTCTTTTTTAGGGAGTGCATCTAGACCTGATTTAGAGGCAGTTTCGATATTTTCTTTTACTTCATAGAGTTTATTCATACCGCTAAGAACAATACCTACATCTTTTTGATCCCAGAGCCATTGAAGAGCCCTAGCAGCGGCAGAAATATTTTGCTCACTCTCTTCCCAGATATCTAAAATTTCCTGGGGAGGCTTTCTAGCTAAGAGACCGCCACGAAGTGGCTCCATTATAATAACTCCAAGTCCTTTATCTGCAGCATAATGCATACCTTCTTTGCCGGCCTGGTATTCAAGATCGATATAATTATACTGAATTTGACAGAAATCCCAGGCATCAGTATAATCAACTATCTCTTTAAATAATTTTAACTCATCATGGAAAGAAAATCCGATATATTTAACCTTGCCTTCTGCTTTCTTTTCTTTAAGCCACTTAACGATTTCAATCTTCTCCATATCATCCCAGCGGTCATAACTTAAAGCATGGAGCAAGAAGAAATCAATATAATCTGTCTGAAGATTATTAAGCTGTTTTTCAAGATATTCATCTGCATCTTCATGGGATTCTACCAGCCAGACAGGTAATTTGGTGGCTATATAAAGATCTTTTCGGCTTAGATCAGGACTATTTTTCCTGGTTTTTAAATCAGCCAGATAGTTGCCAACAAATTCTTCGCTATTACCGCCATGATAGGGCCAGGCTGTATCGATATAATTAACACCATTATTTAATGCATAATCCAGCATTTCTGTAGCTTTTCCTGCATCAATTATTTCATTATCATCATCAAGAGTTGGAAGACGCATAGCTCCAAAACCTAAGGCTGAAAGCTCTTCATTAATCTTTCCCATCTTTCTATAATGCATAAACTATACCTCCTCAACTGGTTTAAGTTTGGCTGTAAAATGTCTTAAAACTTCAGGTTCATATTCAAATTCCAGTCCGGTCAGTTCATCTTTATAATCCAGGATATTTATTAAACTATCGGCAACAACATCGAGATGATTATTTGTATAGACCCGACGTGGAATTGTTAATCTTAAAAGTTCTAATGGAGATTTTAGTTGTTCCCCGGTTTTTGGATCTCTACCTAATAATAATGATCCGATTTCAACACCCCGGACACCTGATTCCAGATAGAGAGCATTAGCCAGGGCCTGGGCTGGAAATTGGTCATAGGGTATATGGGGTAGCATTTTAGCTGCATCTACAAAGACAGCGTGGCCACCAGTCGGTTCCTGGATTGGTACTCCGCCTTTAAGGAGGCGATCTCCTAAATATTTAACCTGATTGATTCTATATTTTAAGTAATCATAATCAGTTCCTTCCTTTAATCCTCTGGCCAGGGCTTCCATATCTCGGCCAGATAGACCACCATAAGTGGGAAAACCTTCATAGGGTACCAGGCTGGATCTAACATTATTATAGAGTTCTTCATTATTCTTGATTCCGATTAAGCCACCCATATTAACTATAGCATCTTTTTTGGCACTCATAGTAAAACCATCACCATAGCTGAACATTTCAGAAACTATCTCTAAAATAGTTTTATCCTGATAACCGTCTTCCCGCTTTTTGATAAAGTAGGCATTTTCGGCAAATCTGGCAGCATCAAAGATAACTGGCAGATCATATTCCCTTGCAATTTTACTGGCTGCTTTAATATTGGCCATTGAGATTGGCTGACCCCCGGCACTATTACAGGTCACAGTAATTATTAAAAAGCCTATCTCTTCTTTGGAGTGGCTTGCTAGAAAATCTTCTAGAGCCTCAAGATCAAAATTTCCTTTAAAAGGGTGTTCTATCCCGGTTTTATAGGCTTCAGGGATTACTAAATTGACTGCATTACCTCCTGCCAGTTCGACATGGGCTTTAGTTGTATCAAAATGCATATTATTTAAGATATATTGATCCTCTTCAATTAAATGAGGGAAGAGGACTTTTTCGGCTCCCCGGCCCTGGTGAGCTGGTAGAATATATTCATAACCGAAAATTTCTTTTGCAGTTTTTTCTAGATTTCTAAAATTTCTACTGCCGGCATATGATTCATCACCTAACATTATACCGGCCCATTGATTGTCACTCATAGCGCCGGTGCCACTATCAGTTAGAAGATCTATATAGACCTGATCTGAATTTAATGAAAAGAGGTTGTAGCCTGCCCTCTTTAAAGCTTCTTCCCGTTCTGATTTTGGTATCTGTTTGATTTTTTCAACCATTTTAATCTTAAAGGGTTCTGCTTGATTTACCATTACTGTTAAGCCACCTCCATATTATTGTAAGAAAAATTAAACAATGCACCTTCATTATACTCTGCTTATCCCTAAAAAATCAAGAAGATTAGCTAAAAAAATTATTAATAATTTATTTGACAGTTTCAACTTATTTAGTTATACTGAAGTTGAATGTGAAAATAAATATTTATGGGGGGTTATTTTAAATGCCTAAGAAAATGCAGTCCATGGATGGTAATACTGCTGCAGCACATGTAGCCTATGCTTTTACAGATGTAGCAGCAATATATCCGATTACTCCATCATCTCCGATGGCCGAAATGGTAGATGAGTGGAGCGCCCATGGCAGAGAGAATATTTTTGGTCAGCAGGTTAAATTGACAGAAATGCAGTCTGAAGGTGGTGCAGCTGGAGCTGTTCACGGTTCACTTGCAACTGGTGCTCTAACAACAACTTTTACAGCTTCACAGGGACTTTTACTTATGTTACCGAATATTTATAAGATTGCCGGTGAATTATTACCAGGTGTTTTCCATGTAAGTGCTCGTTCAGTTGCAACACAGGCACTTTCAATCTTTGGAGATCACTCAGATGTAATGGCCTGTCGCCAGTCTGGAGCGGCTATGCTAGCTTCAGGAAGTGTGCAGGAAGTTATGGATTTAGCTGGAGTAGCTCATTTAGCAGCTATTGATTCCAACTTACCTTTTATCCACTTTTTTGACGGTTTTAGAACATCTCATGAGATTCAAAAGATTGAGGTTATGGAATATGACGAACTGGCACAGTTTGTCAATGAAGATGCTTTAGAGACTTTCAGAGATAAAGCACTTAATCCTGAAAATCCTGTAACTAAGGGTACTGCTCAGAACCCTGATATCTTCTTCCAGGCTAGAGAAGCCTGCAATAAGTTCTATGACAGAACACCAGATGTAGTTGCCGATTATATGGAAAAAATTAGTGAGCTAACTGGTAGAGAATATAAGCCATTTGTTTATCATGGTGCAGAAGATGCCGAGCATATTATTGTGGCAATGGGTTCAGTTACTGAAACAATTGAAGAGACTGTCGATTATTTAGTTGAACAGGGAGAAAAAGTTGGTCTAATTAAAGTTCATTTATATAGACCATTCTCCAGCAAATATTTCTTTGATGTTCTTCCAGAATCTGTTAAAAAGATTGCTGTTTTAGATAGAACTAAAGAACCTGGAGCAGTTGGAGAACCTCTATATGAAGATATCCGTTCATTATTCTATGACCGTGACCAGAGGCCGGTTGTAGTTGGCGGAAGATATGGTTTAAGTTCAAAAGAGACTAATCCATCCCATATTAATTCAGTCTTTAAAAATTTAAAGCAGGCTGAAGCTAAAGATGGATTTACCATTGGTATCGTTGATGATGTAACCTTTACATCATTGCCTGTCGAAGAAAAAATCAATACAACTCCAGAGAGCACAACTGCCTGTAAGTTCTGGGGCTTTGGATCTGATGGTACTGTTGGTGCTAATAAAAATGCTATTAAGATTATCGGTGATAATACTGATAAATATGCTCAGGGTTATTTCTCCTATGACTCTAAAAAGTCAGGAGGAGTTACTGTATCCCACTTAAGATTTAGTGATGAAAAGATTAAGTCAACTTATCTAATTGATAAGGCTGACTTTGTTGCCTGTCATAAAGAATCATATATCGGTCAGTTTGATATGGTAAGTGACCTAAAACCAGGCGGAACTTTTGTGCTAAATACAACCTGGTCAGAAGACGAGCTGGATGAGCGTCTGCCAGCTGATGTTAAAGCATATCTTGCAGATAATGATATTGATTTCCATATTATTAATGCTGTTGAGATTGCAGAAGAAGTCGGCCTTGGCCAGAGAATTAATATGGTTATGCAGACTGTCTTCTTTAAGCTAGCCGATATTATTCCAATAGATGATGCAATTGATTATTTAAAAGAAGCAATTGAAAAGACTTATGGTCATAAAGGTGAAAAGATCGTTGAAATGAATAATAAAGCGGTTGATAAAGCTCTTGATGCTCTAATTGACGTTGATGTGCCAGCTGAATGGTCATCTGCTGAGGCTAGTGAAGAGATTGAAGAAGATGGTGACAGACCGGAATTTGTAAAGAATGTACTTGATGTAGTTAATAAGCAGAAAGGTGATGATTTACCTGTAAGTACCTTTATGGGTAGAGAAGATGGCTCATTCCCACCAGGAATGTCCCAGTATGAAAAACGGGGAATTGCCGTTCATGTGCCTGACTGGATAGAAGATAATTGTATTCAATGTAACCAGTGTGCCTTTGTCTGTCCTCATGCAGTCATCAGGCCATTCCTTCTAGATGATGAAGAGTTAGAAAATGCTCCAGAAGGCATGGAAACACTTGATGCTATGGGTAAACAGCTTAAAGGCTTAAATTACAGAATCCAGGTCAGTCCTCTAGACTGTACTGGCTGTGGCGTCTGTGTTGAGACCTGTCCGGCACCTGAAAAAGCATTGAAGATGAAAGATTTCGATGAAATGGTAGAACAGGAAGCTGACAACTGGGATTATGTCAGTGAAAATGTAACTTATAAGAGCGGTTTAATGAAAGATGCTTCAATTAAAGGAAGTCAGTTCAATCAGCCACTCCTTGAGTTCCATGGAGCCTGTGCCGGTTGTGGCGAGACTGCTTATGCTAAGTTAGTTACCCAGTTATTTGGCGATAGAATGATTATAGCCAATGCTACTGGTTGTTCATCAATCTGGGGCGGTACAGCACCTACTCCAGTTTATACAACTAATGAAGCTGGCGAAGGTCCTGCCTGGGCTAACTCATTATTTGAAGATAATGCCGAATATGGTTTCGGTATGCATCTAGGTAATGAGCAGCTTAGAGACCGTCTTGTAAATCATGCTAAAGAAGCTATCGAAACAGGTGTATCATCTGAATTAGAAGAGCTTCTAAAAGAATGGATTGAGGTTAAAGATGATGGTCCAGCTTCCAAAGAGGTAGCTGATAAGATTAAGCCTCTACTTGATGAAGAAAGCGACAATGAAGCTGTTGCTAAAATTGCTAAGCTGAAGAAATATCTCACCAAGAAGTCCCAGTGGATCTTTGGTGGAGACGGCTGGGCTTATGATATTGGCTATGGCGGTTTAGATCATGTCGTTGCATCTGGTGAAGATGTAAATATTATGATCTTTGATACTGAGGTTTATTCAAATACCGGTGGTCAGTCTTCAAAAGCTACTCCTGTTTCAGCTGTTGCTAAGTTTGCAGCCTCTGGAAAGAGAACAGCCAAGAAAGACTTAGCTCAGATGTTAATGACCTATGGTAATGTCTATGTTGCCCAGGTCGCTATTGGTGCAGATATGAATCAGACTGTTAAGGCTATTAATGAAGCTGAAGCCTATGATGGGCCATCAGTTGTCATAGCTTATACCCCATGTATTGCTCATGGTTTAAAAGCAGGTATGAATCATTCTGTTAACCAGGAAGGAAAAGCTGTTGAGACCGGTTACTGGCATCTATTTAGATTCAATCCTGAATTAGAAGAAGAAGGAAAGAATCCATTTAGCGTGGACTCTAAAGAACCTACTGGAACTATGAAAGAGTACATGGAATCAGAGGTCCGTTTTGCATCATTGCAGCAGACTTTCCCTGAAGTGGCAGAAAAACTCTTCGAATTCGCTCAAAAGCAGGCTGATAAGAAATATAAGGCCTATAAGCGCCTTGAAAAAGCCTATGAGCCAGAAGATGATGAAGAATAAATTATAGATAAATGAATAATATTGAAAAGCTCTGGGGGCTGTTGCTCTCCAGAGCTTTTTATCTAAATATAAAGGAGTATCTTAAATGGAAATAGATATTAATATTAAAAAGTTATATCAACAGGTAGTTAAAGTAATGCTATTAATGATTGCAGCAGCTATCTTATTGATTAGAATTTTTGCAGATATGACTCCATTCCAGCTTTTATTTGCTGGTCGTTCAATTTATATTCAGCCTTTATTAGGAGTTGTTGGGTTGGTAGTATTAGCTATACCTGCCTTTCTGGCAATTAAATATAAGCCAGAATTAGTTGAAGATGGCCTGGAGGAGATATTGCCTATCTGTAAGTTATCTCTCCGGAAACTGGCTTTTATGAGCATTCTGGCCGGGATCAGTGAGGAGCTACTTTTCAGGGCTTTTATCCAGGAAATGGTAGGGATATGGCCTGCTTCAGTTGCCTTTATGCTGGCCCATTTTGGTTTCTGGTTCAGGCAGGAAAAGCTGGCTGATAAGGTTTTGTTTGGGATTTTTTATCTGCTGGCTGGAGTCTGGTTAGGGCTTATTTATCAGCAGGCCGGAATTATTGCAGCGGCAATAGCTCATGCTGGCTATGATTATATTTTATTCTGGTATTTTAAGAATTATTTTCTGCCGAGGAAATCAGAGACTTAAAGAGCTGCTGGAAACAGTGGTTGGACAGGCTTTTATCATCAACACCTGCTAAATCTTCAGGATGCCACTGGACTCCAACAAGAAAACGCTGATCTGAATCTTCTGCTTCAATTGCTTCAATAATGCCTTCATCAGAACGGGCTACAACTTTTAAGTTTTTGCCAGGCTTTTTTAATGCCTGGTGATGATAGGAGTTGACATAGAGGCTGTCAAGACAGCAGAGGATCTCTTCTAACTTGCTGCCAGATTCAATTATGATCTTATGATAGGCACAGCTCTCACCATCACTGGAAGTATGGAGCAGGCTATCATCATACTGGCTGTAGATATCCTGAAATAAAGAGCCTCCTAGAGCAACATTGATTAACTGCATTCCCCGGCAGATTCCCAGGACTGGAAGTTTCTTTTTATAGGCTTCAGTAAATAGTTTGAGCTCCCAGCTATCCCGATCAGGATCTATTTCACCGAGCTCATCTACTGGTTCTTCATTATAAAATTCCGGGGAGATATCCTGGCCTCCACTTAATAAAAGGCCATCGATTAATTCTAGATAATATTTTATATCCTGGGGTTGATTAACGATAGGAATCAGGAGAGGTATGCCTCCTGCTTCAACAATGGCTCTTACATAGTTACAGTTAATCGTTCCGTATTTAGAATTAGATTTATCTTTTTCCCGTCTAAAGAGTGTAACTCCAATGACTGGTTTATTCATTTTATTAACCTCCATCTTGATATGACTATTTTTATAGTATCAGAAATAGCTGATTTTATCTATTTAATTATATTTTTAATTTATTTTCTAGGGCCTTGCTTTTTTAGTCGGTATATGTTATTATACATATTGTTGGAGATATGCGCCCGTAGCTCAATTGGATAGAGCGACTGATTACGGATCAGTAGGCTGGGGATTCGAGTTCTCCCGGGCGCACCATTCTTTCTTATTCAAGCTTATTCAAATAGCAATGATTAGAACACCTTCCATTTTCCCGATGGGAGGTTTTTTTGTTTTTATAGAGATATCCAGGTCCCAGATGAGTCCCGTATTAAATATTTTGCTTTAATATTTTTATTTATAGTTGCTAGAATTAAGTTAGATGATATATATTAATAAGATGGGTACTGGGTTAGTACTGGGTTGGTACTGGGTTGGTACTGGGGAGGTACCGAGGAGATACCGGGGAGGTATTGGAGGAAAGGTATATGAGTTATTGTTATTTTGATTATATCTAGATATAATTTAAATAGGTGGTATCGATTAATATATTTATGGGGGTGTAAAAATGAGAGCTGAATTAATTGAGAAGAAAGGTATTTTAGTTATCTCTTTTTGCATTATTATGCTGGTGATGGCCGGGGCTTTTCAGTCAGTATCTGCTGGAGAGGATGTTGAATTACCAGAAGTTGAGTTTAGGGATTCTGAATTAGGTGAGTTGATCTTTTATCGGAGTTCAGTCAGGCAATTTGAGGATAGAGAAGTTGAGCTTGAAAAGGTAGCAGAGATTCTCTGGTCAACAATTGGAATTACAGTAGATGGTGTTACCGGGCCAACCAGAGCTGCCCCCTCAGCTGGAGCGACTGATCCGTTATCTATTTATCTGGTGGCAGGTCAGGTTGGAGGTTTAGAGCCAGGGGTTTATAGGTATTTATCTGAAGATGAGAGCCTGGAAATTGTTGCTGAGGGTGATAGATCTCAGGAGCTTGCTGCTGTAGCTTTAAATCAGCAGGCAATAGAGGCTGCCCCTTTCTCAATTGTGATTGCTGCTGATTATCAGAGGACAACAGGTCGATATGGCGAAAGGGGCAGGCGCTATGTTGAAATAGAGGCTGGTGCTGCAGCTCAGAATGCTAATTTGATGGCAGAAAATCTTGGGTTAAAAGGTGTCTGGATAGGAGCATTTCAGGATAGTCAGGTTCAGGAGGTTCTGGGTGGAATTGAGGAACCCTTAATAATTATGCCATTAGGATATCCTGGAAATAATTTTTCTCTATAACCTGATTATTGATTTAAGCTGATAAAATGTTCGATGCTCCGGTCGTATGTCTTTTCTGCTTCATCATTGAAATAACAGGCAGGTAACTGGCCCTTTTCTCTGTGATAATGGAGACATTCACAGCATAGGCCTTTTCTAGGACAGCTATAAGTACAGTTGCAGATTTCTTTGTTTTCTTCAATATTTTTGCATTCAGCCATTGTAACCCTCCTTTTAAGTAATATTTTCACATATTAATTTTATAAAATAATTGCTGGAATGTCCAATTTAATAATTAATTTCTGCATTAAATATTTGTTTTCTGCAGGATAAATCTTAAGAAGCAGGAATTATAATTAAGGAGATAAAAATATAATTCTAATCAGTTAAATTTTATCTGGATTGAGTTGATATTGGATTAGCGTTGATTTTTTGATTGTTAGGGTGGTTGTATGGAGGAAATAAATGATTCTTTATTAAAAAAGAATATGTCGTATTCGATTAAGGATGGGCTTTTTAGTAACGTGATGACGACTATCTTTGCTGGAGTTTATCTAACTGGATTTGCTCTGGAATTAGGATTATCCCAGTATCTGATTGGATTGCTGGCATCACTTCCTGCTGTGGCCAATCTGGCCCAGATATTTGGGCCAGTCTATATAAATAAGGCTGGCGGGGAAAAGAGAGCCTGTCTGATTAGTGCT
Source organism: Halonatronomonas betaini (assembly GCF_015666175.1). NCBI lineage: Bacteria > Bacillati > Bacillota > Clostridia > Halanaerobiales > Halarsenatibacteraceae > Halonatronomonas > Halonatronomonas betaini. The sequence continues at coordinate 67,797 of NZ_JADPIE010000008.1, forward strand.
GGCTTTTATAGGGTATTCTGGTTATTGATTGCTGGAGTTCCTCTCTATTTGTATTTAGGCCTTGCCAGGGAGCTTGCAATAGTTTTATTCTTTTTATTTCTGCTTCTGGCAAGCCTGGCAGCTGCCTTTAGTAATGTCTCCTGGATGGGCTGGATTTCGGCTATAATTCCGGCAAATTTAAGGGGAAAGTTTTTTGGCAGGCGGAATATGTATGCCGGGTTTTCGGCCATGGCTGCCGGTTTACTGGCAGGGCTCTGGATAGATTTCTGGGAAAATTTAATGCCTGGGAGGCCTCTGACAGGCTATTCAATATTATTTATTATAACTCTCTGCTCAGGGGTTATCTCCTGGATTATACTGGCTAAAATTTCTTCCGGGGTTGAACCTGAGGCTGAAAGGGCAGATCCCAGTACGCTTTTTGAAAATTTAAAGGTTCCGCTCCAGGATAATAATTTTCGGATGCTGATAATTTTTAGTATGGCCTGGGCCTTTGCTGTTGGCCTGGCCAGTCCCTTTTTCTCAGTATATATGATAGATACCCTGGAGCTGCCCTTTACATTGATTTCACTTTTTGGCCTGGCGGCAGCGGTGACAAATATTGTTGGGATGAAATACTGGGGACAGTTTGTTGACAGGATAGGAAGTAAATCTTTGCTCTATTTTTCTTCGATGGGAGCAGGATTGTTGCCTGTTGTCTGGATCTTTACTTCAGCTGAGAATTATAATCTGCTCTGGATAATTAATCTTCTAACCGGGGTTTTCTGGTCTGGTATTGGCCTGGCTACATCACTTTTATTGATGCAGCTTGCTAAAGAAAAATACCGGATTGCATATTATGGCTTATTTGCTGCCGGGACAGGCCTGGCGGCAGCTATTGCTCCGATAATTGGGGGGATAATAGCTGGATTAACCGTTGATTTAAATTTAACCAATAATTTTATTGAATTAGAAGGACTCCATTTTTTGTTTATTCTGGCAGTTATTTTGAGGGTTTTAAGTCTGGGGCTACTGGCCCAGGTAGAGGTTGAACGGCAGATGACGATTCAACAGATTCTGGATCAGAGTAGAGCAGTATTCCACCCCTTTAGATCGGCTCAACAGGTGGCTGGTTTAGGGTTTCAATCCCTTGAGAATGTTAACCTGGCTGTTTCAAAGGGTTTATTTCAATGGGAATCTCAGCTTGATATAGTATTTCGGAAAGGTCGATACCTCTGGTATAGAGCTGGTAAAAAGGCCAATAGGTTCGATCAGCAGCTGGAACTGATTATTGATAAAGCTGAAGAGACCCAGGGGATTATGATAAGCAGGCTCTTTAAATTAATTGATTGGCTTAACCGAGTTGGTGAAGAGGAGGAATAATAGATGTTTACAGAATTTTATCAGCAGTTGACAGATTACTGGTTTTCTTTTATGAACTATCTTCCGACTTTATTTACCGGGCTGGCGATATTTTTAGTTGGCTGGCTGGTTGCTCTTTTTGTAAGAAAGCTAGTAAAGTTAGGTATAAGGGTGGCTGGAATAGATATTGCCTTTAACCGGATCTGGTATGGAAAATTAAATGCTAAGGAGAGACAGTTAAGGGAAAGGGGCTGGAAGCCGTCTCAACTTATTGGCCAGGCAATATACTGGCTAATAATTGTTACAGCTTTAATGTTATCGGCCAATACTCTGGGCTTAACAGCTGCTTATAACCTTTTGGAGAATTTCCTTTCTTTTATACCCCAGATTTTAGTTTCTATAGTAATTCTCTCATTAGGTATTTATATTGCCAGGAGATCAGCCAGGTTGAGCGAAAAGTTTACATTGTCAATTGGTGTTCAACATAGCCATGAGATAGCTGTTTTTATTAAAATTATTATAATTATTATAACTTTGCTGGCAATTATTGATTATCTAAATGTTGTCCCCTTTATTTCACTGGCTGGTTTTTTAATTATTGGTGGTAGTATTCTGGTATCTCTTTTTGTAATTGTTTTAATCTGCGGAAGGCCATTGATTTCAGCCTATATTGCCAGGCATTCTTTAAGGTCTTATCTTCACCCAGGTATGTTAATAAAATTTGAAGATAAAAGGGGCAGGATAAGAACTATTAAAACTTTTGTGACAGTTATTGAGACTGCTGATGAAACTATCTATTATCCCAATCATCAACTTGCAGCTATTACGATTAAAAAGTTGAAAGACGAAGAGGATCTAAGTGATAGATAAACAGCTTTATTAAAATTATTGCTACTTTTGTTTTGATTTTAGCGAAGATATTTGTTGATTGACTTGATTTGGTTGTTATAATATAATTAAAACAGAATGTAATTTGTTAAGGAATTAGACTATCTAAAAAATAAAGGAGTGGTAGTAATGAGATTTAAAAGATCAATTAAATTTGTTTTTGTTTCTGCTCTGATTTTTACCTTTGTTTTTGCAGGTGCAGCTAATGCTGAAGAGGATATGGTTCCTGGACAGAATAATGTTATAGCTGATATTGCCAGTGAAGTTGGAGATAGTGTTGTTATGATTTCGACTGAGCGCGAGGTGCCAATGGATAGGAGTCATCCATTTTATGATGATCCTTTCTTTAGGTATTTCTTCCCTGATAGATTTCCAGAGGATCCAGAGGATAATGATGAACCTGAAATTAGAGAGGGATTTGGTTCTGGATTTATTGTAACTGAAGATGGCTATATTGTTACAAACCAGCATGTTATTGAGGGTTCAGATAGAATTTATGTTACAATGAAGAATCATGATGAGCCCTTTGAAGCAGAAGTTCTCTGGGCTGATCAGGGGCTTGATCTAGCTATAATCCAGGTCGATGCTGATATTGATTTTAACCCTATTCCACTGGCTGATTCTGATGAAATTCGCCAGGGTGAATGGGCAATAGCTATCGGTAATCCTTATGGATTTGACCATACTGTTACTACCGGGGTTGTCAGTGCTCTCGGCCGTCCGATTCAGGTACCAACCCAGGACGGTATCAGGAATTATAGGAATTTAATTCAGACTGATGCGGCTATTAATCCTGGAAATAGTGGCGGTCCTTTGCTTAATATTGATGGTGAAGTGATTGGTATTAATACTGCTGTTGCAACTAGAGCTCAGGGTATAGGTTTTGCTATTCCGGTAAATGAAGTTAAGTTTGCTATTGAAGACCTTGAGGAATATGGCGTTGTTCAGAGACCATGGTTAGGTGTTTATTATAGAGATGTAACTCAGGAGATTCAGAATCATCTTAATTTAGATTCCAGGGAAGGTGTTATTGTTCTTGATGTTGTTAGAAATAGTCCGGCTGAGGAAGCAGGAATCCAGCCTTATGATGTTATTCTGGAAATAGATCAGGAAAAAATTGAAGATATGAATGATCTTGCCAGAATAATTGGTGAAAAAGAAGTTGGAGAGGAAATTATGATCCGAGTTAGAAGAGAAGGTCAGACTGAGCTGATTTTTGCAGAGATAGGTCAGCGGGATATGGATTATTAAGTGTAATTGAAATCAGGATTTGATTATAAATTTCATGCCACCGGGTTTAAATCCGGTGGCTTATATCTTATTGGGGGTATTTGATGAAATCTATAGAAAAGGTTGATTTTAATCGTCTAACTGAAGATAGGGAATATAGAAAGTCGCCAGAGGCCTGGGAAGAACAGGTTCTTTATTTTTTAGTTGTAGATAGGTTTGCTGCTGATAATGAATATCCTCTTTATGACCTGGAAAAAGATTATGAGAATGCTCTTGAGACTGAGGAGAAAGAAAAGAGCTGGCTTGAAGCAAGTTATAGCTGGAATGGAGGTAATCTTCAGGGGTTAATTAATAAACTTGATTATTTAAAGGAGCTAGGAGTAACTGCTATCTGGGTTAGCCCGATCTTTAAACAGCCTGCCTTTTCTGAAAGTTATCATGGATATGGTATTCAAAACTTTCTAGAGATAGACCCTCACTTTGGAAACAGAGAGGATCTTAAAAAGCTTGTAAATGAAGCCCATGCCAGAGATATTTATGTTATTTTAGATGTGATAGTAAATCATAGTGGCGATGTTTTTGCTTATAAAGGAGAGCCTCCAGCCTATGAAGATAAGGTCCATGAGGTGAAAGGTTTTCGGAATAAAGCTGGTGAACCTGATATTGACCCTGAAAGTCCAGATAAAGATCTGGCCTGGCCTGATGGCGGTATCTGGCCGGAAGAGCTTTTTAATCTGCAAAGTTTTAGTCGTAAGGGATATATTACAGATTGGGATAAGCTCCCTGAATATATAGAAGGTGACTTCTTTTCATTAAAGAATATTGATACCGGTCATGGTGAACTTAATGATTTTAGAGCTTCAGATGCTTTAAAAGTAATTACTGACTGCTATAAATACTGGATTGCTTATGCTGATATTGATGGGTTCAGACTTGATACTGTTAAGCATATGTATCCTGGAGCTACCAGGTATTTTGTAACTGAGATTAAAGAATTTGCATATACCCTGGGCAAGAAGAATTTTTATATAATTGGTGAAATTACCGGGGGTATGGAGTTTGCCAAGAATTTAATGGAGCAGACTGGCTTAAGTGCGGCTCTTGGGATTAATGAGATTCCTAAAAATTTAGAGGAGGTTGCTAAAGGATATCGAAAAGCCAGTGATTATTTTTCAATCTTTACTAATTTTGATCTTGCAGAAGAGGATAAGCATAAATGGTGCCAGAATAATGTTATAAGTATGTTTGATGATCATGATATGGTTTATCAGGAAACTCATAAGGAGAGATTTGCTGCTGATAAAAAAACTGCCAGTTTACTTGAAAATGCAATCTTTTTAAATCTTTTTACTGCAGGCATTCCCTGTATGTATTATGGTACTGAGCAGGCCTTTGATGGTCATGGAGATGATGCTCATTATGTAAGGGAAGCGATGTTTGGTGGAGATTTTGGTGCTTTTAGGACCCAGGATAGAAGTTTTTTTAATCAGGAACATCCTGTTTATAGGACTATGAGTACACTGGCCAGGCTAAGAAGAGAGCATACTGAATTAATGAAGGGCCGTCAATATTTAAGAGAGATATCCTGCAGGGAAGAGGATTTTCATTATCCAGATTGTGATGAAGGCAGATGTAAGGAGGTTATTGGCTGGTCAAGAATATTTAGTCAGAATGAATATCTGCTAGCAATAAATTGTAATCTTAAAGAGGATATAACTGTCAGGATAATGATTGATAGTGATCTTCAGGATCCTGGAGAAGAGTTTATCTGTATTTATTCATCCAGGAATGAGTTTATTGATACCACTTCAAAGGTTCAGGAGCTTGATCCAGAAAATTATTTCTTAGAAGTGACTGTTCCAGTTGCCGGGCAGGTTATTTATAAAAAGAATAGTTAAAAGGATTTAATAATCACAAGAAAAATGGTATAATTTAATTGTCTGAATTTTATTGTGGAGTTAGTTTTTAAAATATTTTCAAAAAAGGAGTAAAATCATGAATGAAAAAATTGCAATTGTAACAGATAGTACTTCAGATTTAAAGAAAGAAGACCTTGATAAGTATGGGATCAGGTCATTGCCATTAAAAGTTATTTATAAAGATAGGCAGTATCATGATCGAGTTGATATTACTCCTTCAGAGGTTTATGAAAGTATGAAAGAAGAAATACCAACGACATCAATGCCTTCTCCTCAGGAGATAGAAGATCTCTATACTGAGCTGAAAAATGACGGTTATACCCATATAATTTCAATTCATATTTCCAGTGGTCTTTCTGCTACTTATAGTAATTGCAGGATGGTTGCAGATCAGATGGAAGATATTGAGGTTAAAGTCATTGATTCAAAAATGCTCTCTATGGGCCTGGGGCGATTAGTTCTCTATGCTAAAGACCTGGTTGCTGCTGAAAAATATAGTTTTGATGAGATTGTTGAAAGGGTTGAAGCTAAAAGGGAGAAAATTGATATATTCTTTGTTGTTGAGACATTAAAATATCTTAAAAAAGGTGGTAGAATTGGTAAGGTCTCAGGTACAATCGGTGAGTTATTGAATGTTAAACCAATTATATCAATTGATGAAGATGGGGAGTATTATACATTTACTAAAGTCCGGGGACGGAAAAAATCATTGAAGAAAATGTATTCAATCTTAAAGAATAGGTTAGAAGATGGTAAAGAATATTGCCTTGATATTATGAATGCGGCAGCGCCTGATGAGGCTCAGGAACTTTTAGATAAATTTAAAGATGTATCTGCTATAAAAGAGATCTTTTTAGGAGAGATCAGTCCGGTAATGGTGGTACATGCAGGTCCAGGCCTGCTGGGGCTTGCAATAACAGAGCTTGATGAATAATAAGATTAGGATATAGCCCATTTAATTATGGGCTATTTTTTTTATAATATTAAATACGAGAGGATTACTGCAACCAAAATAGATGGCAGCATGTTTCCAACTTTAATTTTTGCAACTTCTAGAATGTTTAGACCTATGCCAACAATTAATAAGCCTCCAGTTGCTGTTAATTGACTGATAACTGCTGGTGTTAAAATTAACTCAACCTGAGATGCAAATAAAGTTATTGCCCCCTGATAAATTAATACAGGGATAGCTGAAAACATAACTCCAATGCCTGCAGTTGAAGCAAAGGCAATGGCTGTTGTTCCATCCAATAAGGATTTAGTAAAAAGCAGAGAAGCGTCTCCCTGGATGCCCTCCTGGATAGCTCCCATAATTGCCATAGCGCCAACACAGTAAATAAGGCTGGCCTGAACAAAACCCTGAACAAAAAGTTCATTTTTACTTTCAAATTTACCTTTAATCTTCTCACCAAATTCTTCTAAATGTTTTTCTATTTTTAATAATTCTCCACAGATTCCACCAATAACCAGGCTAAATATTACTATTAATAATTCATTTGAACCTTCTATTGATAGTGCCATCTCTAAGCCGATAATAATGACAGCAAGGGAGATGCCCTGCATTACTATTTTTTGAATATTATCTGTAAAGCGCCCTCTAAAAAGGACACCGAAAAAACTTCCAACAATTATTGCCAGTACATTGACAAATGTTCCAGTCATTGTAATTCCCCCATAGTTTATAAAAGTCTATTTCTTTAAATAATGAATTTTGTCTACTTCATATTAGTATATAATCTTTAACAGAATGAAGCAAGTATTTTCCATATTAATAGTCGTTATTTAATGTTATAATATTTATAGGAGGGGTTATCATGATATTTCAAGTTATACTTTTCTTTATAATTTTTGCATTATTTCAGTATATTGTCAAATCAAAAAATATCTGGGGGTTAGGCAATTACTATAATAGTCAGAAAGAGGTTGTTATTTCTTCAGTTTTAACGTCTTTCCTGGCAACTTTAATTTATTTTTTGCTTTCTTATTATTTATTTTAAATTTAATTAGATTGCAGGTGAATTGCAAAAAGTTTTTATTGCTAATTTATAAATTAAGCTATATAATTAAATTAAATTTAATGAAAACAATTTCATTTAAAAAAGAGGGTTTGCATGGATAATGTCGAATATTGTTAGGGTAAGAAATATAAAAAAATATGAGGAGGAATTTATGATGAAGCGTTTGATAGGTTTAACACTGGTTTTACTTTTAGCTTTTGGCATCATGGCGACTTCTGTTTCTGCTGATGTCTGGCCTACTAGAGATGTTAGGTACGTGGTTCCCTATGATCCCGGTGGATTGAGTGATATTACAGCCCGTCTAATTGAAAGAGTTGTTAGAGAAGAGGATATGCTTGATGTTGCTTTTACTGTTACTAATATTGCTGGTGCAAGTGCCGGTAATGCAATGGTGGAAGTAAGGGATGCAGATCCAGATGGATCAATGCTTTTACATCACCATACATCTTTTATTACCCACAGGGCATTTGGTGTTAGAGACTGGAGTTATGAAGCCTTTACACCTATAGCTATGTTATTTGAAGTTCCACAGGCTGCTTTTGCATTACCTGGGAAATATGAAAATTTTGAGGAATGGGTTCAGTATGTTCGCGAGCATCCAGGAGAGACAACTTTTGCAGGTAGCTCTTTAGGTGGTGGAACTCACTTAATGGGTGAAATGTTATTAGATGCTGCTGGTATTAGAGATGATCTTCGTTATGTTGCCCATGGTGGTGGCGGTGCAATGACTGCTGCTATGTATGCTGAAGAAGATAAGATGGCTTTAACTCAGCTACCAACAGTTATGCCTGAGCATAAATCTGGAGATTTTGAGATTTTAGCTGTATCATCAGCTGAAAGAATTCCATCTCTTCCTGATGTACCAACTTTTGCAGAATTAGGTTATGAAGTTCCTATGAATACAAGTCATAGAATGGGTGTCTGGGGTCCTCCAGGAATGGATCAGGGAATAGTTGATGAGATTGCAGCCTTCTTTGAAAGAGTTATGACAAGTGAACGCTTCCAGGAATTAGCTGCTGATAATGGTTTATTCGTTAATTTCCAGGATGGAGCAACTCTACTTGAGTATTTCGAAAATGATGAAGTAATAATTTATGAACTTTTAGAAGAGTTCGATCTATTAGAATAAGTCAGAAATTAATATTATATAGAGGAGGCCTATTTAGGCCTTCTCTATAATTATAATGGAGATTGGAGGTTCTTAGATTGCAATCAATAATTAAAAAATTTGATAAAAATTTTTTGGTTCAGTTATTTGTTAATATTTTCTTTGTGGTTTTTGGTCTGATTTTTTATTTTGAATCATTTAATATTAGAAGAGGATTTCAGCAGATAGTTGGTGCTAATGAATATCCCAGGTATGTAGCTCTTTTACTTGTTATTTTAGGTGTTATAAATATAATTAGAAGTGCTATTAAATATCATGCCGGGGAAAGAGAAGCTGAAGAATTAAAGATTTTCAAGGAGTTTAGAGATGCAGGAGATAAAATTATTCCGCTTTTTTTATTGCTGATTTTAAATATTTTATTAACAAGGATAATTGGTTATTTTGAAAGTGGTTTTGTTTTTATGAGTCTGGCTATTTTTATTTTAGGTCCGAAAACAAAAATAAGATTTCTTAAATCTATAGGTTTTGCTATTTTTATAACTCTGATTTTATATCTTGTATTTGGTATTATTATGAATATTTATCTGCCTCCAGGGCTAATTTTTTAAATAGAAAGGATTGATAATTATGTTATCCAGTTTATCACAGGGGGCTGCAATAATATTCCAGTTTGATGTGCTTTTATTGCTTTTAGGGGGCACTTTTTTAGGCTTGATTTTTGGTGCTATTCCTGGTTTGACTGCAACTCTGGCATTAATTTTACTTTTACCTGTTACTTTTGGGATGGAACCAGCTGTTGGAATGGCAGTATTAGGGGCTTTGTATATTGGCGGAGTTTCAGGTGGTAAGATTCCGGCAATTCTTCTTAATATGCCAGGGACTCCCTCATCAATTGCTACAACCTTTGATGGTTATCCATTATGTCAGCAGGGTTATCCAGGTAAAGCTTTAACTTATGGAATATTTTCATCATTTATTGGTGGGTTAATAAGTATGATAGCATTAATATTAATTGCACCTTCTCTTTCTGTTGTGACTTTAAATTTTCAAAGCTATGAATATTTTATTTTAGGAATTTTTGGTCTGACTGTTGTTGCAAGTACAACAGGGAAATCATTAATTAATGGATTAATCAGTGCAACTTTTGGAGTTTTAATAGCAACAATCGGAGCGGATCCAATTGCAGGGGTTACCAGATATACCTATGGCCTAAGGCCATTAGAAGGTGGAATACAATTACTGGTTGCAATGATTGGTTTATTTGTAATTACTGAGGTTTTTACTCAGTCTGCAGATGTCAATAAGAAGTATGCTTATTCTTCAAATAAATTGGATTCAATGAAATTAGAATTTAAAGTACTGGCAGGCCAGACGAAAAATTTTATTCGTTCGTCTTTTATTGGCCTTGGGCTGGGTATGCTTCCAGGAGCTGGAGGAACCGTTGCTAACTTTATTGCTTATGATCAGGCAAAGAAAGCTTCTAAGACTCCTGAGAAATTTGGAACTGGAATAATTGATGGTGTTGTAGCTGCAGAATCAGCGAATAATGCTGTTTCTGGAGGGGCTTATATACCAACCATAACTTTAGGAATTCCTGGTAACACTGTTACTGCTGTAATTCTTGCTGGTTTAATTACCCATGGGGTAACACCAGGGCCTTCATTATTTAGAAATGAAGTTCAGTTAGTTTATGCGATGTTTATTGGCCTCCTGGTGGCTAATGTATTTATGTTTATTCTCCAGCATACTGTTATGATCAGATTCTTTAAATGGGCATTAAAGATTCCTAAGACTATTCTTTTGCCAATAATTATGATGATGTCGATTGCTGGAACTTATAATATTCGCTATAGTGTTAATGACCTCTGGGTTTTAGTTGTTTTTACGGCTATTGGATATATTTTAAAGAAGTCTGGTTTTCCATTGACTCCAATGATTCTTGGTCTAATTTTAGGACCGATTATGGAACAATCTTTACGGACAGCAATGATGGCTACTGGAGGGAGTATAACTCCATTCTTTACCAGGCCATATTCATTAGGTTTAATAATTCTAACTATCTTAAGTTTAGGTTTGACTTATGTTATGAATTGGATTAGAAATAAGAAGTTAAAAGATATAGCTTAATTTAATTATTAGCCAGCACCTTGGGGTGCTGGCTTTAATATAACTTATTTATTTAGCAATGTTTCTGTTATTATTTTAATGAATTGATTCTAATTGTGTTCAATTCTTCAGCTGTGAATAAATCTTTTTTATAGAGTTTTAAATATTCTTCTGAGACTGAACTGTCAAAAAGCATTAAATCATCTGTATTTATTGTTATATTGATTCCTTCTTCAAATAATTTAGGAGCAGGATGCTTTTCAAATTTCTCTATTGCTCCAAGCTTGATATTACTGGTAGGGCAGATATTTAAGGTAATATTTTTATTTTTAATTAACTCTATAGCTTCCTGACTTTTAATTGCCTGAATACCATGTTGGATTGCATCTGGTTTTAATATTTTAATTGTTTCAATAATTTGATCAGGGTTGCAGAATTCGCCGACATGGGCCTTTATTTTTAACCCATTTTCTCTTGCTATTTCATAGTATTTACTATATAGTTCTATATTATTTACTGATTCTAAATCATAAAGGTCAATTGAATAAAAGGCTCCGCTTTTAATAGAAGGAAGCACCCATTCATTCCATTTGTCCTCTGGTAATACTCTGGCTGCACCTAATTCTGGTCTGAAATACAACTTTTGAGAATAGGATTCTTTAAGTTCTTGAATCATAGAGAAATATTCTTTATGATTATCATAAAAGGAGATAAAGCTGGCATCTAGACTGGCCTCTAATAAGATGACTCCATCATTAATAGCCTCTTCTATAGCTATTTTTAGTAGATCTTCTATTTCATTTTTAGAATTTATAAATTTTATGGTTTCATTATCTAAATAATTTGCCATCTCTTTAAGGCCGTTCATTTTTGCTGGAGGTGGTTTGACCTGGCCATTAAAATATTTATTAAATTGTGAGAATCTCATACCTAGTAAGGCATGATTGTGTAAATCTCCTTTTGGGATAGTTTTAATTTGATTAAGGTTATGGTCCTTTATAGCTTCAATAAATTGTTTGCTAGTTTTATTATTTTCTCTTATTTTTTTTAAATTATTCTTGATTTTACTCATATAAAATTCTCCTTTCAAAATAACAGGTTATTGCAGGGATTATTGAGTTTATAAATAAATAAATATTATAAAGGGAGATGATCATAATGGCATTGTCAATCAGAGATATTAAGAGTATTATAAATGAAACAATTTCAGATTATACTGGTAATTGCAATATAATTTCTAAGTGGAAAGAACCTCTGATTTCCGTTGCTTCTGCTGATGATTTATATTTTGAAAAACTTAAAAGAATAATTAGTGAAAAACATAAAAATCCTGATGAATTATTGCCTGGAGCCGAATCAGTTATCACTTATTTTCTTCCTTTTGCTGAAGAGATACCTAAGTCTAATGAAGCTGGCAGGGATGCCTCTTTGATCTGGGCCAGGGCTTATATTGAGACTAATAGGTTAATATCGATTATTAATAAAAATCTCAAGAAAGAGATTGAAGATAAGGGCTATAATGCTGCAGGCCCAGCAGCTACAGATAATTTTTCAAAAAAAGATTTAATTAGTTACTGGTCCCATAAACATGTAGCCTGGATTGCTGGCCTTGGGAGGTTTGGTCTCCATAAAATGCTAATTACAGAAGCAGGTAGTGCCGGCAGAATAGGCAGTCTTGTTGTTGATTTTGAGCTACCAGTTAAAGCAAGACCTACTCAGGAACTTTGCCTTTATTACAAGGATGGTAGCTGTAAAGAATGTATTAGAAACTGTGTTTTTGGTGCATTAGAAGAAAATAGTTTCAATCGGCAGTTGTGCTATTCTATCCTCAAAGAAAATGCAGCTAAATACAATGGTTCGGCTGATGTCTGCGGCAAATGTACGGTTGGCGTCCCCTGCGCAATTTTATAGATTATTTTCTATTTTTACTAAACCATTTAGCTGCATAATCAACTAAAGCTTTTTGAGGTAAAAGCCTAGCAGTTGTATGCCCGATATTAAATTCCTGATAATTATTTTTGTTTTCAAAAGCCTCACCAACATCTATAAAATCTGAATCATCGTATTTTAAATCTTCATATTCTACCCAGACTCTTTTTTGATCTCGAATTATAGGGCTGCCCTGAAGTTCTTTTTCTTTTTGAAAATTCGCCTTATGTTCAGCAAGATGAAGTGATGTATTACGATCATGGTTTACTCCAATTAATAGAATTTTACCCTTCAAATCATATATTTTTCCTAGTGGAGAATTTTGTCCAAGAGAATTTTCCAGACTATGATTTGATATAATATAATTACTGTCTTGACCCCAGGCTGTAAAAGATACTGCAGGATGGGAGCTTCTTTTAACTCCTGGAAACTTTCTGAAAGTCTCAGGGACAACTCCAATACTTCCGCAGGGGGTTATTTCTGGCTGATAGGCAGGCATTTCTTTTCTTATAGTATCCCACCATGCTTCATCAACTGGTGGGTTTTTCCAGTATGAAGGTTCAGTGTAGTCTTCGCTGTGAGCTGGCATAACAATATTCCCTTTTTCGGTTACTATATCCATAAATGCTTGAATTAGTGTAATCGGGCCACCGCATACCCAGCCAAGTGAACTTAAAGATGAATGTACTATAATTTTTTCTCCTGATCTTAACCCTCCAGAATGTAAATCTTCGATTAATCTAGATTTTGTTACAGGAAAGTCGCTATCTTTAATTATCGAATCTTCACTCATGGTATCAAATCCCTTATATTTGTTATTTTATTATTCTAGATAAAGAGTAGAATCTCCTTCAAAATAATTTTAAATTTAAAAATTTAAATAAGACTTGACATTTTAACTCTGACTAGTATAATATTATTAAGTAGTTAATGTATTTATTAATTAGTTAATCATTAAAAGTCTTGAGGTTGGAATTAGAAAATCAAATTTAAAAGGAGTGTTTTATTTAATGGAAAATGTCGCATTTAATATTAAGACAGAAAGGACTTTCTCACTTATCAGGAAATATGCCTGGATTGTTACTTTAACTGTTGGTGTTGGAGGACTGTTTTTTCCTTATTTAGGATTATTAGTACCACCCATTATTGTTGCACTAACAACAATGGCGTTCTTTAAAGGCCGTTATTGGTGCGGAAATTTTTGTCCCCATGGTAGCTTTTTTGATCAGGTAATGATGCCGATAAGCAGGAATAAATTTATTCCTGATATCTTAAAAACAAAGCCAGTTATTATATTTGCTTTTGCCTTTTTTTCATATAGAATTGGAACAAGCATGTATAATATATTTCAAAATTTAGGGGTCAGGCCTTTGCCGATGTCTTTAGGAATGATTTTTTCTAGAACATATTTAATGGTTTTAATTGTAGGAGGGGGCTTATCATTGCTGGTTGCCCCTCGAACATGGTGTCAGTTTTGCCCAATGGGGTCATTAGAGAAAATGAGTCATACATTAGGAAAAGCTACTGGTGTAGCAGATAAATTTGAAGAGAAAATAACGATTGAATCAACTGATCTCTGTCATGAATGTGCAAATTGTGCTAGAGTCTGTCCGATGCAGATTAAACCTTATAAGGAATTTCAGGATAATGATTCAAATCAGCTTGAAAATCAAAACTGTATTCGCTGTCGAACCTGTGTGGAAAATTGTCCTGCAGGTATTCTCTCATTAGAAAATGTGGAATCTCCAGTCCAATCTGTTGAAGAAGATGAGTTGGATTATTATAATAAAGAAGTTCTAACAACTGAAATTGAAAAAATTAAAGTGTTAAGAGAAGGAGTAAAAGAATTTTCTTTCAGGCTCAAAGATCCAGCCAGTATTGATGCAGAACCTGGACAATTTATTTTAGTTAAAGTATCAGATAAGCATGATATGTTTAAAGCTTATTCTATTTCTGGAATAGAAGATGGTGGTAGTTTAATTAAAGTATCAGTTATGAAAGTTACTCAGGGTTATGGAACAAGCATAATGTTTGAGGAATTTGAAGAAGGTATGGAGATAGAGTTAAAAGGACCAATGGGGCATGAATTGATAATTGATAAAGACAGTGAAGGTATTCTCTTGGTTGCAGGTGGTATTGGGATAACCCCTTTCTTACCTATTGTTGAAGATATGGTTGAAAATCCTGGTAATTCCCAAACTGTAAAGCTTATTTATGGTGTGAATAAAGAAAGGGATTTTCTTTATCGTGATTTCTTTGAAGAGATGGATAAGAAAAGTGATATCTTTGAATTTATCCCGGTGGTAGCTTTTGATGAGAGCTGGGATGGCGAAAAGGGCTTTGTTACAAATGTTATGGATAAGATGGATTTAAATAAATATAAGATTTATATGTGCGGTCCAGGACCAATGGAGTCTGCTGCGGAAAGCTTATTAAAAGAAAAAGATTTTGAATTAGACCATCTATATGCAGAAACGACAGGCTAAATTCATTATATTATCTAATAAATCTGGGGGGATTTGCTTTGGTTAAATATAAATACCTGTGTCAATGTTGTGGAGAGGACTATATAGTCTGGTTAGATTCTCCTTTAGGAGAGCATCCTGAAGATCCCAAATGCAATGAAAGTTGTATTGGTAAGTGTAAAGAGATTGAGAGAATAGAAGAGGCTTAAAAGAGTGCTATTTTAAAACTACAATATAAATAATTTATTAAAGTTTAATTGCCCTGGTGGATTTCATTATCCAGGGCAATAATTATTTATATTAAGATTAAGATAAACAATTTTTATCATGCTAAATATTATTCGAAGAAGGATTTAATTATTATATCTTGAATTATGATTTAAGAGACGGATAATTATTAAAGATTTAGGGGATAGAGATATGGAAACTGAAATTTCTAGGGAAAAACAATTAAAAAAAGAAAAATTAATTGCAGAGGCATTATTTGAAAATAGCACCTCTGCTATTGTGCTGCTTGATAATAATCACAGGATAATTAATTTTAATCAGAAGTTTACTGAGAAATTTGGATATGAACTCGATGAGATAAAGGGTGAACATATTGACGATATCTTAGAAAGAAATAAGCCTGGCAGTGCTGATTTAAGTATTACAGAACGGACATTATCTGGTGAACAGGTGAAGACAGAGGGAATCAGGTATGATCGAGATGGTAAACCAATTCATTTTTTAATTAAAGGAGTACCGATTTTAATTGATGGTGAAGTAGAAGGAATTTATGGCATTTATGATGATATAACTAAGATAAAAGAAACAAGAAAAAAACTAGAGGTTAAAGAGGAACAGTATCGAAAGTTGTTTAATAAATCTCCAGTGGGAATGTTATTGATAGAAAGAGATGGGAATATCTTGAAAGTCAATGATAACCATTGTAAAATTTCAGGTTACTCAAAGGATGAAATAGTAGGTAGTAATATATTTGAAACTGTTGTGCCGCCAGAGTACAAAAAAGAAGCCAGGGATAATATTGATGATATTTTATCAGGAGTAGATAAAGAATATATAGGAAAAAGCATTGATAAAAATGGAGAAACTTATTATATTTTATTTAAAGAAACTAGAATAAAGATGCCAGATGGCAGTTATGCTGTACTATCTATGCAACTTGATTATACTGAATATAAAGAGCAGCAGGAAAAAATAGAATATATTAGTTTTCATGATAAATTGACTGGTCTATATAATCGTTTTTTTATGGAAGAAGAGATTGAACGGTTAAATACAAAAAGACAATTACCTATTAGTATAATTATGGCAGATGTTAATGGTTTAAAGTTAATCAATGATACATATGGACATGAACAGGGCGATGAAATTTTAAAGAGAGTAAGTAAAGTACTCCTGAAATCTGTTAGGAAAGAAGATATTGTTGCCCGCTGGGCTGGTGATGAATTTTTAATATTATTACCTCAGACTGATAAAGAAGATATAGACCAGATTAGATTAAGAATAAAAGAGGAATGTAAAAAAACAGAGGCAGATGAGATACCTATTGCTTTAGGAGTTGGTGTTGCAACAAAAACAAAAAATAATGAGAATATTTATGATACTATTCATAGAGCAGATAAGAATATGTATCAGGATAAACTGATAGATAGTAAAAGTAGTAAAAATAAAATAGTTCAGAGTTTTTTAAATACCCTTGGAGCTAAAAGCGATGAAACTGAGGAACATGCTATGAGAATGGCTAAGGTAGCCTTTAGCCTTGGAGAGAACATGAACTTATCGAATGAAGAATTAAATAATTTAAGTCTTTTGGCTACATTACATGACATTGGAAAAGTTACAATACCAGCTGATATTTTAAATAAGCCAGGAAAATTAACTGAAGAAGAATGGGATATTATTACAGAACATCCTGAGACAGGCTATAGAATAGCAATTAATACCGAAGAGTTTGCTAAGGTAGCCAGGGCGATTCTGTGTCATCATGAGCGCTGGGATGGTTCTGGTTATCCCCAGGGTTTAAAAGGTAGAGATATCCCTCTTCTTGCTAGGATTATAACTATAGTTGATGCATATGATGTTATGACTAATGGTAGGCCATACAAGAAAGCCATATCAAAAAAAGAGGCAGTCAAAGAAATTCAAAAGTGTGCAGGCAGTCAATTTGATCCTGAATTAGTTGATAAATTTAAAGAATTAATGTTAAATAATTAGAAATATATTACATTAGAAATACACTAAAAAAGCACCGGAGAAATTCCGGTGCTTGAATTTTAGCATATATGATTTAATTGAGATTATAATCCATTATCGTCCATATCTTCTGCATCTAAATCTAATTCCATATCTTCTGCTTCTCCACCTGAAAATTCAATAAATTCATCGGTAACATCAACAGTATTTACATTAACATCAGAACCGACTATACCGCCTTCCATGACGATCATATCATAACCTTCAGTTTCCATAAACTCGTCAAGTTCAGGCTCTAAAATACTCATTAAATCATCTTCAAAGTTTTCTTCGAAACTCATTGCTTCTTGCTCGAACTCTTGCTGTAACTGTTGTAATTCTTCTGCATCTTCTTCAGGATCTAAATCTGCAGCTTCTTCTTCAAATTCTTGCTGTAAAGCCATCATTTCTTCCTGTATTTCTGATTGGTATTCCATTGCCTCAGGATGCTGCTGAACAACTGCCTGTAATTGAACTTCACCGACATTAATTTCCTGAGCCGAAACGCCAACTCCAACACCAAAAACAAGAGCAAAACCAACAATAATAGCAATTAAACTTTTAAATCTCATTAATTAATACCTCCTAGTAAAATAAAAATAATTTGATTTTTAATCTTACTATTTAAAATGGTAACAGCCATTTATGATAAAATTATGATAGTAAGATTATGATTTTTCCATCTCATTGAGACTAACAATAAAATAGATAATATCATTTAGCCAGAATTTAAGGTATAATTATATATATTGATATTACATTATGATATTTTAAAACTAAAATATCATAACTGGAGGAGTAAAAATTGCTTATAAAACTTATGATAACAATGTTTGCTATCTGGTTTGCAGCCTGGTTAGTTCCTGGTATAGCAATTAATACGCCAGCAACAGGATTTGTGGCTGCTTTGATATTAGGTTTAATCAATATATTGATTAAACCTATATTTACAATACTAACCTTACCATTAACTATTTTAACACTTGGGTTATTTTTGTTAGTTCTTAATGGACTGATGCTTATGCTGGCAGCTTATTTTGTACCTGGTTTTTATGTTTCAAGTTTGATGGCTGCAATTTTTGGTTCAATTGTAATTAGTTTTGTAACAAGCCTTTTATCTGGAGGCAAATGAAGTAGGAGGATTTAAATGTTATTTACTAATAAAAATATAGTAAAATACTGTCAGTTAATTCTTGATATAGGCCAGAAAGTTTTGTCAGAACCATATAGATTGGCTATATATGAGGAAGAAGACAAATCATTGATCTCAGCTAATTTTATAGAAGAAAATATTATATTTAATGAAATCAATATATCTTTTGATTTGATTTTAAATGATAAGGTTATTGGTAAACTAATAATTATTGATGAAAACCTTAAAACTTTTAATGAAGTTGAAAGACAAATAATTAATGATTTTAATAATATTAAAGAGCTAATTTCAGAAACTGTAATAAATTTATTAATAGATCAGATTTTGATTGGGCAGGCTAAAGAAAATTTAAATAGATATAAAGAGACTTTTGAGTCTTTGCCTAAAGGTGTAATAACTGCAGATCAACAGGGGATAGTTACCATGATAAATACAGCAGCTGAAATAGCTACTGGTTTTGAAAGAAGTAAGATTGTTGGTAAAAGAATCATGAATATATTCAAAGGCACAGACTTAATTGAGGTTTTAAATAAAGGTATAACATTTTTTAGAAAAGAGATCTCATGTAATACTAAAAAAGGTCAGAGAAGAGTTTTGGTTTCAGCATCCCCAATTAAAGAAGGACTTGAAATTAAGGGAATGGTAGCAACTATTACTGCTTTAGAGGATGCTAGAAAAGTTTTAGATTATTTTGCAGATGAACCATTTAATAATAAAAGACCAGAATTAATTGGTGAGAGTCTGGCTTTCAAAT
Organism: Halonatronomonas betaini; assembly: GCF_015666175.1. Lineage (NCBI taxonomy): Bacteria > Bacillati > Bacillota > Clostridia > Halanaerobiales > Halarsenatibacteraceae > Halonatronomonas > Halonatronomonas betaini. Next base: position 86,943 of record NZ_JADPIE010000008.1, read on the forward strand.
CGGCCTGGAATAAGGCAATAAAAGTGGCCTGTAGCAGTTCATCGGTCATGATCAGGGGGGAAAGTGGTACTGGAAAAGAACTATTTGCACAGGCAATTCATAAAAATAGTATGAGAAAAGATTATAACTTCGTTTCGATCAATTGTGCAGCAATACCATCTGAATTACTTGAAAGTGAACTATTTGGTTATGAAGCTGGAGCTTTTACTGGTGCAAAAAAGGGGGGCAAACCAGGAAAATTTGAATTAGCCCATAAAGGAACTATTTTTTTGGATGAAATCGGAGATATGCCAATTGATCTTCAGGCTAAGATTCTGAAAGTCATACAGGAACGAAGTTTTTTTAGAATCGGGGGTACTGAAGAGATTAATGTTGATATTAGAATAATATCTGCTACCAATCAAAATTTGGAGAATTTAGTTCAAGAAAATAAATTCAGAGAAGACTTATTTTTTAGAATAAATGTTATACCAATATTCTTGCCACCATTAAGAGAAAGAAAAGAAGATATATTATTACTGGCAAATTATTTTATTGATATTTATAAAGATAAACTTAAGAAGAATATTACCGGGCTTTCAGATCAGGCTAAAAATCTTCTTAAAAACTATGATTTCCCAGGAAATGTACGGGAATTAGAAAATATGATTGAATATGCAATGAATATGGAGACAGGAGAAAAAATAACAGCAAATAATCTACCTTTTATAAATAATCAGGTTAGAATCAAGAGGGGTATAACTGAAGAATTTAATCTTGATAAAGCAGTTTCAAGGGTAGAAAAGGATTTAATAGAAGAAGCTCTAGAGATATTTGGGAGATCAACAGCAGGGAAACTTGATGCTGCAAAAAAATTAGGAGTTAGTAAGACTACTCTTTATAAGAAGCTAAATAAATATAATATAAAAAAATAATTCCTGTTTTCCGTAAATTAATTCCTGGAAACAGGAATTAATTATTTACAGCGCAACCAATTATATCATAGTAGGTAAATTCACTATTATCTGAAAATTAAGGCTGGAGCTAGATTTACAAAAATATTTTCTGAAATTGCCTTCCTGGTATCATAATTGCATAAATAGTTAGTTAAGATTTATACTAAATTACGGGGAGGAAACAAAATGTCTAGAAAACTAAAAATGTTTCTTGTTGTATTAATCGCTGTCCTATTTATTTCGACTTCAGTCCTTGCCGCACCATTAGAAATTAAGCTTGCCCATGAAGAGCCTGGTGATGTTGAGACCTCAAGTTCCCATGCTGCTGCTCTTGCATTTAAAAATGTAATCGAAACAGAGTCTAATAATGAGATGTTTGTTAATATCTATCCAGGTAACGCCATGGGTCGTCAAAGAGAAAGGCTAGAATTAACTCAGGCTAACATAGTTCAGGTTAATGTTGCTTCAATAGGTGGATTGTCTCAGTTCTATGAGCCTGTCAATGCCTTTGATCTTCCTTTTGCTTTTCCAAATCATGCTGTAGCATATAGGGTTATTGATGGTGAATTTGGTCAGAGATTAAGTGAAGAAATGGAAGCTGAAACCGGCTTGAAATTATTAACGACTTCAGCTGGAGATTTTTATGTCTTAAGTAATAATGTTAGGCCAATCCGTACACCTGAAGATATGGAAGGTATTTCATTTAGAGTTATGTCAGTACCTTCCCATATAGCCATGATGAGATCATTAGGTGCTTCAGCGACTCCAATTGACTGGTCAGAGCTTTATACATCCTTGCAAACTGGTGTTATTGATGGCCAGCATAATCCGATCCCTATAATGGCAATTGGTGGCCTCCAGGAAGTTCAGGATTATGTAACTCTAACAAATCACCTGTATGGTACTGACTGGTGGGTTACAAGTTCTGAGTTTTATGAGTCATTAACTGATGAGCAGAAAAGAATTTTTGCCAACGCAATCGATGCCGCTAAAGTTGTTGGTAGAGGTCATAAAGTTTTAACTGGTATAACAACTTATGGTGTTGATTTCTTAGAGGAGGCTGGAGCCGAAGTATATGCTCCAAGTGCAGAAGAACTTCAGATGTTTAGAGATGCAGCAATTCCTGCAGTTTTAGAAGCTATAGAAGATGATATGGGAGAAGCTGGCTTAGATTTTGCAAATAGATTATTAGAAGCAGTTGAGCAGGTAGAAGCAGAGCTTTATAAGTAAGATAGTAATTAAATTTGAATCCTGGGGGCTTTTTTGCTCCCAGGTTCAGATTTCAGGAGGGTAAGATATGAGAAAAAAACTCCATGATAATGCTAAATTGATTGCTCATATATTAGAGAGAATAACAGCATATCCATTAATTATTATTGGAGGTTTAATGGTAGTTGTGGTATTAATCGGGACTTTTTGGCGTTATGTCCTCAGAAATCCTTTTCTCTGGACTGAAGAATTAGCTAGATATCTTATGATCTGGATGGCCTTAGTGGCTGCAAGTATATCTTTAAAAGAAAGAGAGCATGTTGGCATTAAATTAGTTATAGATAGATTTCCGCCAATTCCTAAAAAAATTATTATATTAATAACGCAATTATTTGTACTTCTATTTTTATATTACTTAACAAAAGAAGGTTTTGCAGCAGCTGTGCGGGCTACCAGACAGTCTTCTCCGGCTCTAGGAATATCAATGTTCTGGCCATTATTATCTGTACCGGTAGCAGGTTTATTAACAGGTATTCAGCAGATTCTTCAGATAATAATCGATCTAACAGCAGAGGAGGCAGTCTAAATGGTTCAATTTATAGTAGTCGTCTTTTTTCTATTTTTACTGGCAGGGACACCAATTGCTTTTGCCCTTGGTGTAACAGCAGTTTTGGCTTTTTTAAGAATGGATTCACCTGTTATTATGAGACTGATTCCACAGAATTTCTATTCAGGGATTGATATGTTTGCCCTAATGGCAATGCCTTTCTTTATGCTGGCTGGAGATATAATGAATAAAATTCAGATAACTCATAGGCTGGTTAAACTGGCTAATGTATTTGTCGGTCATATCCGAGGTGGCCTGGCCCATGTAAATATTTTAGTTAGTATCTTTTTTGCAGGGCTTACTGGTGCAGCAGTCTCTGATACAGCAGCTTTGGGTACAATGCTTATTCCAGCAATGGTCGAAGATGGTTATGATAAAGATTTTTCTGCAGCAATTACGGCGGCTTCATCGATAATAGGTCCAATAATTCCACCTAGTATTATCATGGTTATTTATGGATCACTGATGAATGTTTCAATAGCCGGGCTGTTTGCAGCTGGAGTTGTTCCAGGTGTATTGGTCGGTGGTTCACTGATGATTCTTGCAGGAATTATTTCAAAGAAGAGGAATTATCCAATTGGAGAGAAAAGAGCTTCTGTTAAAGAGATGGGAATAGCCTTTAAAGATGCCTTTATACCGCTTTTAATGCCAGTAATAATTCTTGGGGGTATTTTAAGTGGAGTCTTTACACCTACTGAAGCTGCTGCTATTGCTGTATTATATGCTCTATTTGTAGGTTTTTTTATCTTTAAAAATTTAAAATTAAAAGATATACCTGAGTTACTTTATAATATGGTAAAAAATTCAGGCTCAGTCTTTATAATTTTATCTGCTGCAGCAGTATTAGGCTGGATTTTATCTAATGAGCAGGTGCCGACAATGATCGGTAATATGATCTTAGGTTTTAGCGAAAATAAAATAGTTGTTCTACTTATCATAAACTTAATATTACTAATCCTTGGAATGTTTATGGATATGACGGCAGCTCTAATTATATTAGGCCCAATTCTTCATCCTCTGGCTGTCAGTGTTGGAGTTCATCCATTACATTTTGGGATAATAATGGTTGTTAATTTAAATATAGCATTAATGACACCACCATTAGGAGCCTGTTTGTTTGTTGCCTGTGGTATTTCACGGCTTTCTTTAGAAGAAATAACTGGTGAGATATGGCCGTTTATACTCTGCGAATTTGCAGTTTTAATGTTAATCACTTATGTCCCTGCAATTCCGATGTTTTTACCCAGATTGTTAGGTTTTGCCTAAAAAATTTGAAAGGAATATTCCTATGATATCAGATAAAGAAAAATTGATTAATCAGCTTCTAGATAATTATTGTGAAGAATCAACTATAAGTTTATTAAAAGAGATGATTAAGATTCCCAGCCATAAAAATGTTGAATGGCAGGAAGATAAACAGGTTGAATTTATAGGTAATTATCTAACTGAACATGGTATAACCAATATTGAATTAGAATATATCGAAGAAAACAGACCTAATATAATTGCAAAAATACCTGGAAATAAAACTGGTAGCAGTCTTTTGTTAAATGGTCATACCGATACAATTCCACCATATAATATGGTTATTCCACCCTATTCACCTGAGGTCAAAGATGGATATATTAAGGGCAGGGGATCAGTTGATATGAAGGGCTCTCTGGCTGCTATGATCTCTGCAATGGTTATAATTGCTGAGAATGATATAGAATTAAAGGGAGATTTAATTTTTGCAGGTGTTATAGATCAGGAGCAGCAATCTTTAGGCTCTGTAAAATTAATTGAAGATAAGATAGAGGCTGATTATGCTATAGTTGGTGAGCCAACAGACTTAAGGATATGTCATGCCCATAAGGGGATGGAATGGTATAAGATTGTAATTAAGGGACAATCTGCCCATGGAAGCACGCCAGAAAAAGGGCAGAATACAATCTATCATGGGGCCAGAATTGCTGCAGAGATAGAAAAACTTAATTTTAAATTAATGGATAGAGAAGACTCCTTTGTCAGCCCCCCGACTATTAATGTAGGTGTGATTTCTGGAGGCGATGATCCTAATATCGTTCCTAATATAACAATATTAGAGGTTGATAGAAGATATACACCTGAGGAAAGCCGGCAGAGTATTTATGAAGAAATCGATAGGCTACTGGCCAAGGTTAATTCAACCTATCCAGGCTATATTACTGAGGTCATTACAATGGAAGATAGAGTCTGTCCATTGAAGAATATTCCGCTTACTGGAATCAATAAAAATAAACTGACAGATTCGCTCCAAAATTCTTTAAGAAGATTTAGTGATAGAGATAATGGTTTAACATATTTCCGGGGCTGGAGTGATGCTGCTTTATTTGCAAATAAGCTAAAAATCCCATCCCTTGTTTTCGGTCCAGGCTTACCTGAAAAATGTCATTCTGGTGATGAAAGTTTGAAAATAGAAGATTTAATTACAGCAGTAAAAATCTATTTAAATGTAATCGTAGATATCTGTTATTAAATTGTTAGAAAAGAGGGAGAGACTATGTATGATTATTTAATTAAAAATGGAAATGTGTTTCTTGGCAAATATCAGGGCTGGCTGAAAGCTGATGTAGCGATAAAAGATGAAAAAATAGTTAGTTTAAAACCCAATATACCGGCTTCTGAAGCTAAAGAAGTTTTTTCTGCAAAGAATCAGGTTGTATCTGCAGGTTTTATAGATGTTCATACCCACGATGAGATGGAGATATTACAGTCAGGAACTGTCCCTGCTAAAATACCTCAGGGAGTAACAACAGTATTATTAGGTAATTGTGGTTTAGGTTTTTATCCGATTGTTGAAGATAGAAAAGAAGATTTAAAAGATTATAATAGTGGTATTTTTGATCTTGAAGGTGTTGAATTTGACTGGAAAGATCTTCAGGGATTCTCAAATAAATTAGAAAAAAGGGGTTTAGGGATTAATGCAGCTTCTCTGGTTGCTCATGGTTCAATCAGGCTGGCTGTTAAAGGATTTGATGATAGTAAGGCAACAGATGAAGAGCTGAAGATAATGGGACAGTTATTACAGGAAGCTTTAAACCAGGGAGCAGCAGGTATGTCTACAGGACTTTTATACCCGCCTAGTTCTTATGCAAATCAAAAAGAGATTGAATATCTTGTTAGTATCCTTGCTGAAAATAATAAGATTTATACTACTCATCTTAGAAATGAATCAGTTGAGCTTGAAGATTGCATAAAAGAAAATATAGAACTGGCTAGAAAAACTGGTGTTAAAGTTGAAATATCTCATTTGAATTTATCAGGAAAAGAGATCTGGGGTGAGTCAGATTATATTTTAGCATTATTTGATAAAGCAAGGGAAGAAGGTCTGGATATTCATGCAGATCAATATCCATATCAGGCAGGGTCAACTCTTATAACTGCGCTTTTACCTCAATGGTCGATGGTTGACGGGGTCGAAAATCTACTTGATCATCTTAAAAATACCAGCTGCTTTAGAGAAAAATTGACTGAAGATATTGAAACAGGTATACCTAACTGGGATAATATCATTAAATCGGCAGGCTGGGATAATATTATAGTAAACTCAGTACCTAAAGAATCTATGAAGAGATATCAGAATAAAAGTTTGAGAGAAATAGCTGATTTGATGGGGGAAGACCTCCATGATGCATTGTATAATTTAATCATTGAAGGAGAGGGACGGATAACAATTTTGATTTTTAGTACCAGTCAGGATGATGTTGATAATATCTTAGCTAATCCTGATATTCTTGTCGGTTCAGATGGGCTTACTATAAATGGCCATCCCCATCCCAGATTATATGGGACTTACCCTAAAATACTTGGAGAGGCTGTCCGTGAAAGAGAAATCTTATCGCTGGAAACAGCTCTTGATAAGATGACAAGGTTACCAGCTAATAAATTTGGTTTTGATGACAGAGGAACTATTGCAGAGGGGAAATATGCCGATATTGTTGTCTTTGATCCAGATGTAATTGAAGCTAAAGCCACTTATGAGAGACCATCACAATTAGCTAAAGGGGTTAATCTTTTGCTGATTAATGGGGAACCTGTATATAAGGATGGAAAATATCTTGATGAGAACAGACCAGGAAAATTTATTAGACTGTTTTAAAGTTCAGTCTATAATTGATAGAATATAGACAGGAGGTGGCTACCAATGTATAAGGTTAAGATTAATGGATTAACTCTAGAAATAATCCAGGGGAATATTGTTAAGCAGCCAGATCTTGATGGGATTGTTAATGCAGCCAATGCAGAACTTAAGATTGGTGGAGGTGTTGCAGGAGCTGTTCATAAAGCTGCAGGACCAGATTTAACAGAAGAGACTCGGCCTCTAGCTCCAATAGAGCCTGGTGAGGCAGTAATTACCGGTGGTCATAATCTTGAAAACAGTTATATTATCCATACCCTGGGACCTGTATATGGCAAGGATAAACCCGAGGATAAACTGCTTGGAGATTGTTATCAGAATAGCCTTAAAATAGCTGAAGACAACAAGCTTAAATCCCTGGGCTTTCCAGCTATATCAACCGGGGCATTCGGTTATCCGATTGAATCAGCTGCTGAAGTTACAATGAAGGCTATTAAAGATTATCTTGATAAAATAAATTATCTTGGAAAAATTAGATTTGTATTATTTAATGAATCAGATTTTGAGATCTATAAAAATTATGCTGAAAAGATATTTTAAAAGGATATTATTTGCCTGGCCTCTTATGGTCAGGCTTTTTGTTTTCTTTATTTTGAAGATAATAATAAATTGCACCACTAACAAAAACCAGGCCGGCAAGGAATATCCAGCTATTATGATAGTGATCATATTGGTCAGCCAATAAACCAAATAAAGGAGGACCAACCACTACTCCAGTTCTAAGAAAGATAAGTGATAAACCTGAAGCAATTCCTGTTTGTTCTGATCGCACTCTCTCCCCAACAACAGTAAAATATAGACCACTCCAGCCAAAAGCAGTGAGTCCAAGCAGGAATGAAATAGCAAGAATTATAAGCTGGCTACTTGCAAGCATATCTCCAAAGAATCCATAGCTTAAATTGAGTAATATAATAATCAACATAATTAATATAAAGCTGATAGTCCTGTCACCTTTGAAAATTGAGTCGCTGACCCAGCCCCAGAGAGTTCTTCCGAAGATACCTCCGATTTGAACTACACCTAAAGCAAATCCTGCCAGAGATGAACTATAACCTAAATCAGTAGTTAGAAATAGAGTATAATGGGCTGGAATAGATCCGACTGCCAGACCAAAAATAAGTCCTAAAGAACAGGTAAGTATTAATTGTTTATTTTTTAGTAGTTCTAAAATATTATCCTTAAAACTGGCGTCAGAATTATTATCATTGTTGTTAAGAGAAGTATCAGGGTTATAGGCTTTTTTAACAAAAATACCTAAAGCTATTGTTAAAAGACTTGATATTAGAATTGCTCCTCTCCAACCAAGGCTTATAGCCAGAATTGGTAAAAGTGTAGCTCCGGCAAAACCACCAATGCCGCTACCTGAATGCATTAGCCCCATGGATAAACCCCGGTTTTCAGGTTTGACTTCATCCATGATTGATTTATTTACAGCTGGCGTAATAATGCTAAAGCCGATGCCGGTTATAAATGCTAAAATTAAAATGATGCTGTATACTGGTGAGATTGTATGGGCCAGCATTAGAAAGCCAATGCTGAAGATACCAAAAAGCAATGTCTTTTTTGAACCTACCTTATCAACAATATTGCCGCTGAAGATGGCGACACCAGTGGCTGATAAAAATAAAAATGTTGAGTAAAGACCGGCTTCTGTTCTGGAAATACCGAAGTCATCCTGGATAAAAGGCATTAATGACTGGATGCCCTGGATATTAATAAAAGCTCCCATATAACCAGTGGAAAGGATAAATAATAATTTCCATTGCAGTCCATTCTTAAGTTCATCTATCTTGTTTAACATTTTGGTTAATTACCTCCTTTAAATAGTATATCTTTATTTAAGTAATTCTTCAATCTAATTGCTAATAACTTTTTCTATCCTTGATATCTTATCTGCTTTATATCGATAGTATATTAACATTACACTGATATAGAAATAGAATTATTTCAGATAATATTGTAATTAGTTTTACAACAGGGGATTTTTATAATAAGATAAGTATTGAAATATAAAAATGAGGTGGATATAAATATGTCAGAATTAAAAGATGCAATAATTTTAAGTGATTTTGATGGGACAATAACAGTTGATGATACTAACAATGCAATCTTTGCCAACTTTAATCAGAGAGAATCAGAAGATATAGTTGATCACTATCGTAATAATCAGGATGAATTAGGGATTAGATGGCTTTTAGCAGAGCAATATAAGAGTCTTGATATAACTAGAAGACAGTTAAAAGAGTTTGTAATAAATGAAGTCCCAATTGAACCAACCTTTCCAGAGTTTTTAGAATTTATTCAGGAAAATAATTTTACCTTTGCTGTTTTAAGTGGAGGTTTTCAGGATTATATAAAAATACTATTAAAACATTATAATATTGAAAAGGACTTTCCTGTTTATGCAAATAAACTGGTATTTCCAGAGGATGACGATTCTAATCGCAATTATATTAAGGCGGAATTTGCCTATCCTCCGGAGGAATCATTATCTGAATTTGGACCTGTTCCAACACCAAAGGGAATGATTATTAATAAGTATCAGGAAGAAGGCTTACCGATATTTTATCTTGGAGACGGCAGGACTGATCGGCATGCCATCGGTAGAGCTGATTATATTTTGGCTAAAAAAGGGAGTTTTTTAGAAGGATTCTGTAATGATAAAGACTGTGATTTTTATGTATTTGAAGACTTTATTGAGGCTAAAGAGTATATAGTTGATAAGTTGAAGAAAGAGAAGAGATAAAAGAATAGTAGGATAAATATAATAAATAAAAAAGCCCCACCAAGGAACTTGCTGTATTATCAGCAGTTCTGGTGGGGTTTAATTTATGGTAGGGTATTTGTTTTTATAAGAAGATAGTTCCTGCTGGTCCCAGTGGTAGACCAAAGAAGAACCAGATTATTAATAATACTGTCCAGGCAACCATAAATGCGATTGAATACGGGACCATTGTTGATATTAGTGTTCCTAGACCAATATCCTCATCCCATTTCTGCGCAAAGGCGATTATTATTGCAAAATATGGCATTAAAGGTGTAATAATATTTGTTGTTGAATCACCAATTCTATATGCCATCTGAGCAAACTCTGGTGAATAACCTAACTGCATAAGTAGAGGAACAAAGACCGGGGCCATGATTGCCCACTTGGCTGAAGCGCTACCGACAAATAAGTTGATAAATCCTGAAACCAGGATAAAGACAATTATGAATGGTAGGCCAGTAAATCCTATAGTTTCAAGGAATTCAGCACCGCTGATAGCTAAAATAGTACCGATATTTGTCCAGTCGAAATAGGCAACAAACTGACCGGCAGCAAAGGCCAGAGCAACATATGCACCCATATCGGCCATCGATTCTTCCATGAATTCAGCGACTTCATCGCTGGACTCAATTGTCCCGGCAGCCTTACCATAAACAATACCTGGAATTAAGAAGAGCAGTGTAATTAACGGCACCATACCGCCGACAAATGGCGAAGCACCTTCAATTAATTCGCCTTCCGGGCTCCTTAAAATTCCACCTTCAGGCACTGTCATAATCAATAGAATTATAATACAGATTAAAAAGGCAATTCCTGCAGCTTTTAAACCTCTGCTTTCTCTTGGAGTAATCTCATCCATATCTTCAGTATATTCTCCGGTATATTCTCCAAAACGAGGGGCAACAATTTTCTCAGTTACCCAGGTACCGACAATAGTTATAACAAAGGTTGAGACGATCATAAAATAATAGTTAACTGAGGGGTCGACCATATAACCTGTATCAAGGATATGAGCAGCCTCCTGGGTTATACCAGCTAGCATTGGATCCAGTGTTCCTAATAATAGGTTGGCACTGAAACCACCTGAAACACCGGCAAAAGCAGCTGCCAGACCGACTATAGGATGGCGACCTTTAGCTGAAAAGATAATAGCTCCTAATGGAACAAGTACAACATAACCGGCATCAGAAGCAATATTTGACATGATACCTGCAAAGACAATTGCTGAGGTGATGTATTTATCAGGTGCACCCATAACGAACTTCTTCAGGGCAGCAGAAATTAAACCACCTTTATCAGCAACACCAACACCAATCATAGCGACTAAAACAACGCCTAATGGAGCAAAACCTGTAAAGTTATCGACAGCTTCTGTAAGCATTTGCTGGAAGCCTTCGACGGAGAGCAGGTTAAATGCTTCGATTGTCTCTCCAGTGGTAGGATGTTCAACCTGAATACCCAGTCCAGATATTAATGCTGAAACTAAAATAACTAATAAGGCCATAATAAAGAATAATATCAATGGATGGGGTAAACGGTTTCCTACCCGTTCAATCCTGTTTAGAAAAGCATCTGTTAAACCAGAGCTTTCCTGTGGATTTGAGTTAGACATATTAATCCTCCTTTAGAATAATATTTTAATAATGTAAAGTGTTAAAAAAGTATAAAAAAATTGGACTTTTCACAATCCTTAATAATGTTAACATATATGCTAAACATTTTACAAGGTATTTTAGCAGTTAATTTTATTCATTATATATTTTTAAAAAAACACTTGCAGGATTGCCCACTTGATGATATAATGTTTATTGCGTCTTAAGAAAGAAATAAGTTTAGGATGTTATAAAATGAATCAGCCAGATAATTATTATATGGATATTGCCCTTGAAGAGGCCAGAAAAGCAGCTGCTAAGCTGGAAGTTCCAGTTGGTGCTGTGGTGGTTAACTCAGGCCAGATTATCGGCAGAGGCCATAATCTACGGGAGGCAAGTCAGGATCCGACCAGCCATGCTGAAATGATAGCAATCAGGGCTGCCGCTAAAGAGATTGGTTCCTGGCGATTAGAAGAGGCTGATTTATATGTTACATTAGAACCCTGTCCGATGTGTGCAGGGGCAATTCTTCAGGCAAGATTAAAGAAAGTTGTTTATGGAGCTACAGATCCTAAAGCTGGGGCTGCAGGAGCATTATATAATCTGCTTGAAGATAATAGATTTAACCATCAGGTTGAACTGGTTACAGGTGTTAGAGCCGAAGAGTCCAGTCAGCTTTTAAAAGATTTTTTCCGCCAATTACGATTGGGGAAGGATGGGTGAGTCTGGCTGAAACCGCTCGACTCGAAATCGAGTAGGCACTTAATAGTGCCTCGAGGGTTCGAATCCCTCTCCTTCCGCCATAAGAGAATAATCCATTAATTAAGTCATAGACGGAGAGGTGTCCGAGTCTGGCTTAAGGGGCTCGCCTGGAAAGCGAGTGTAGGCTCACGTCTACCGAGGGTTCGAATCCCTCCCTCTCCGCCATTATATATTTTGCAATTTTGCTTATAAAGTTTGGCCGTACTAGATGGGGTGGTAGCGGTGCCCTGTAACCTGCAAGCCGCTATAGCAGGATCGAAGGCCGTGCTGAGGGCTTCTCCTTTGGGGGTCTGGCCCTGATAAGTGGTGTTGACAATTGGGTCTCACGCAATGAAGCTTTGCGAACCCCGTCAGGTCCGGGAGGAAGCAGCGGTAAGCAAATGTCTTCATGTGCCGTGAGGGTACCTGGTTCGAGCTAACTGTCAGGGTAACGCCTTGGAGGAGATGTTCGAAGCCGGTGTACGGCCAATTTTTTTTAAAACAGGGAGGATAAAAATGGCTTTTCTCTCGCTTTATCGAAAATATCGTCCTAAAAACTTTTCAGATTTAGTTGGACAGGAGCAGGTCGTTCAGACTCTAAAGAATTCAATAGAGTTTGAGCGAATTTCTCATGCCTATTTATTTGCCGGACCTAGAGGGACTGGAAAGACTTCTACTGCTAAGGTTTATGCCCGTGCGTTAAACTGTCTTGAAGAAGAACGAATTGAACCCTGTGGTCAATGTGAGAACTGTAAAAGGATTGATAATGATCAATCTATGGATTTAATTGAAATTGATGCTGCTTCTAATCGTGGAATTGAGGCTATTAGAGAGTTAAGGGAGAAAGTTAAATTTTATCCAGGTGAAGGCCGGTATAAAATTTATATTATTGATGAGGTTCATATGCTGACCAATCAGGCCTTTAATGCTCTCTTAAAAACTTTAGAGGAACCGCCAGATAAGGTTATCTTTATTCTGGCTACAACTGAGCCCCATAAAGTTATTCCGACAATTTTATCCCGGTGTCAGCGCTTTGATTTTTCACTATTAACCCAGCAGGAGATTGCCAGTCGTCTTGAATATATCTGTCAGGAAGAGAATATTCAGTATGAAAGAGAGGCTTTAAACCTAATTGCCTACAGTTCCAGTGGCGGTATGCGAGACGCTATCAGTCTTTTAGATCAGGCTATCTCTTATTCTGGCAAGGATATTTCTTTAGAACAGATAGAAGAGATGTTAGGCCGGGTTAAAGTTAAGACACTTTCAAGGTTTGTTAATTATCTGGCTGAAAATGATACTGCTGGAGCTATTGAGCTCTCAGGCCAGCTACAATCGGCTGGGAGAACAGTTGGCAGAATTGTTTCAGATTTAATAGATTATTGTCGGCAGTTAATGTTGATTGCCAATGATAGTCCTAAACTGGCTTATAGAGGGCTGGATTCCGGGAGAAAGAACTTACTGGAAAATGATAGCAAGCTCTTTTCAGCAGATGAAATCAATTATATAGTTTCTAAGTTGACTGAACTTGATGGTCAGCTCCGTTATGCTGAAAGGCCTGATATCTTACTGGAGCTAACTCTGGTCAGGTTGACTGATCCGGCAGCTGATGAAAGCAGGGCCGGTCTGGCCAGACGATTAACTGAAATTGAGGATAAATTGGCTGCAATTGAAAGCGGTCAGGGTATCTCTTTTGCTCCAGAGGAGGAAGTTTTAGTAGAAGCTGAGAAAAAATCAGTGGAAACTAAATCCTCAGGGGGATCCAAATCTTCAGTGGAGCCTGAAACTAAAGATAAATCTGTTGATAAAATAGCACAGAATACTCAAAAGGACTCTGTTTCTGAACAAAGATTTGAAAAATCTGATAAAATAGATAGTATAAGACAGGCTGAAAGTTCAGATTCCAGGGGTAAAAAAGTTGCTCAGAGTTCTAAAAATACTGAAAGCAGGCCAATTCCAGAAAAAACCTGGCAGAAGATCTTAAATGATATCCGAAATGAGGATATTAGAACTCATGCCATGGTTAAGGAGAGCCAGTTGCCGATTAGAAAAGGCGATAAGCTTAAATTCATTTTTTCTAAAGATAAACAGTTCCATTATCAACAGGCTGCCAAGCAATCTGCTCTTATAGAGCGAGTTGTTAATCAGTTGGCCAGTGAAAATTTAACTGTTCAGCTGGAGATAGAGGGCGAAAAGAATATTAATGATAATAGAGAAGGTGGCTCTGGAAATTTTAGTAAAGGGGAAAGTTCTTCGCAAAATAGCTCAAATAGAAGTTCACAGGGAGAATTTCCTCTATTAAAGGAAGCCCAAAAAGTCTTTGGAGGAAGAATTATTAAAGTTTCAGATGAGATGATTTCTAATTTTAAAGGAGGTAATAAAAATGAACATGAAGAAAATGATGAAACAGGCACAACAGATGCAGGCTAAAATGGAGAAAATGCAGGAAGAACTTAAGGAGAGAACTGTTGAAGCAACTGCCGGTGGTGGCGTTGTAAAAGTAGTTGTTAACGGTAAATTTCAGGTGCTGGATCTAGAGATAGACCCGGATGCAGTTGATCCTGATGATGTTGAAATGCTTGAAGATTTAGTTCTAGCAGCTATTAATGAAGGTATGAGAGATGTCCAGGATATGATTAATGATGAGATGGGCGATCTTACCGGAGGAATGAATCTGCCGGGGATGTTTTAAATGTACCGCTACCCGAGAGCATTCAATCGGCTTAAGGCCGAGTTAGAAAAACTGCCTGGAATTGGCTCCAGAACAGCCACCAGGCTTAGTTTTCATCTTTTAGAGAGGCAGCAGGTTGATCTAGATGAATTAGCCCAGGCGATTACTTCAATCAAAAGGGATATTCAGTTCTGCCAGGAATGCCATAATCTAACATCTGAAGAGCTCTGTTCGATCTGTCAGGAGGACAGGAATACGGATATAATCTGTATTGTTGAGAGCCCTGGAGATGTTATCGCCATGGAAAAAACTGGTGAATTTAGAGGGGTCTATCATGTGCTTCATGGTCTGATTTCTCCTCTGGATGATATTGGGCCTGAAGAGTTGTCTCTTGAAAATTTAGAAGAAAGAATTAGAAAATTTAATACTAAAGAGGTTATTATTGCAACAGATCCCAGCGCTGAGGGAGATGCAACTGCTTTGTATTTGCAGAAAAAGTTGGCAGATTTAGATGTTAAATTGTCAAGGCTTGCCCAGGGGTTACCTGCCGGTGGAGATCTTGAATATGCTGATGAAGTAACCCTTTCCAGGTCTCTGGCCGGGCGCCAGGAGATCCAATAAAATTTGACCCTATTCTGGTTTATCTCAGAATAGGGATTTTATTTTTGATGCATAAAATCTATTTATTTATCTGGTAAAGCGTAAAAGCTATAATTGAGTTGGAATATACAATATTTTTAAGACAGTATAGATTGATCGGTGCTGGTGTTGGACTGGAGCTGCCCCGGAGCAGACCCGGAGCAATCCCGCAGCATTCCCGGAGGAATCCCGGAGCAGAACTGGATATGAATTGGAGTTATTTAATAGAAAAGTAGAATTAATCAAGTGAAAAATAGAAATCTCGGCTAAGTTTTAATTTAGCCGAGATTTTTTATTTGCTTATTATATTTTAATTAACTTATAATCTCTGTTACCCAGGCCTAATTCTTCAGCATATTCGATCTGCCTGACACCACCATCAGTTGAAGTATGGATTAATTTGAATTTGTTTTCTCCTATAGCAGTCCCTGCATCTTCAGGTAAGGCTGTTCCAGAAAGAGCCTCTGCTTTAACTGTAAGGTCTAGAGAGGCCTGTTCTAAGGCAACAGGGTCTTTACTGGCCAGGATACCCTGGTCTCTGATTAATGGTTGATCACTCCAGGGGGAACAGTCACAGTCAGGGGTGACATTATTGACAAAGTTGACATAGCCGGCTTTATTATCTATTGATTTAAGGACTCCAGCTGTAAATTCGACCTGGCGCTCCTGGACTTCCATGCTGCCACCTTCCCATTCGATTGAGATGGCATCAGTCGGGCAGGTGACAACACATTCGCCACAGCCGATACATTTTTCTTCTATTATGAAACTTTTATCATCATTAATTTCAATGGCATCCTCTGGACAGTAGAGAACGCATTCTTTGCATTTGATACAGTGTTCTTCTGTGATTGAAGGCTTTACAGTTGAATGCATCATCTGCTTGCCACTCCGGCTTCCTAGACCCATTCCGATATTTTTGAAGGTTCCACCAAAGCCTGTCAATTGATGGCCTTTAAAATGGGCCAGACTGATCATTCCATCGGAATTGCAGATTTCACTGCCAATTTTAACATAATCAAAATGTTTTAGTCCAACTTCAATTTCAAGATATGACTTGCCAGTGATCCCATCTGCTATAATTAATGGTGCTCCAACTGTACTGTAGCCAAAACCATTTTTATGGGCAGTATGTAAGTGATCGACACTATTGGCCCTTTCGCCAACATAAAGGGTATTGGCATCAGTTAGAAAAGGCTTGCCGCCGGCTTCTTTAATGGCCTCGACAATTCTTCTGGTATAGATAGGCCTGATAAAGGCTGTATTTCCAATCTCTCCAAAATGCTGTTTGATTCCGATTAAGTCATCTTCTTCAATTAGGCTATCAAAACCTGCACGTTTAAATAATCTATATAGTTTTTCGATCATACTCTGGTTTTTCTGACTCGCTCTAGTTGATGCATAAAATACTTTTGAACTCATAATATTATAGATACCTCCTGTGTTTTTAATAATTACTTTCTGCTTTTTCTTTACTTCTATATAAGTTAAGAAACTCCTCCATTTGTCTATCATAATCGTCGGTTATCTTGACAGTTGCTAGAAAATCTGTTAAACTAGATCAAATATTATGTTACGGCTAGAACAAATTTTTAAAGGCAAAAACTTTTAGGAGGTTTAATTAATGTACTCAAGAGAGGAAAAAATTCTTGGAGAAGCCTTAACTTTTGATGATATTCTTCTGGTTCCTTCTTATTCAGAGGTCGTTCCTGCTTCTGTTTCTACTGATTCAGATCTGACTGATAATATTAGTTTAAAGGTGCCGATTTTAAGTGCTGCCATGGATACAGTTACTAATTCTGATATGGCAATTGCCATGGCCAGGGAAGGCGGATTAGGAATAGTTCATAAGAATATGGGCCCTGATGAGCAGGCTGCAGAGATCGATCGGGTAAAACGTTCAGAAAGTGGAGTTATTATTGATCCCTTTTATTTAGGGCCAGATGATCTGATTAGAGAGGCAGAAAGTTTGATGTCACGGTTTAGAATTTCAGGGGTTCCAATTGTAGATGAAGATAGAAAACTGGTTGGTATTTTAACCAATCGGGATTTGAGGTTTATTGAGAATTATGATCGGCCAATTTCAGAGGTTATGACTTCGGATGATTTGGTAACCGGTCCTGTAGATACAACCTTAGAGAAAGCCAAAAAGTTATTGCAGGAGCATAAGATTGAAAAACTGCCACTGGTAGACGATGATAATGTCTTGATGGGTCTGATTACGATAAAGGATATTGAAAAGGCCAAAAAGTATCCTGATGCAACTAAGGATAAGAATGGCAGACTCCAGGTTGGTGCTGCAGTTGGGGTTGGCGATTCTGAATTTGCCCGGGTTGAAAAGTTGATTGAGGCAGAGGTTGATCTAATTGTAATTGATACTGCCCATGGCCATTCCTCTGGAGTAATAGAGATGGTAAAGCGGGTAAAGAGCAATTACCCTGAGGTCGATCTAATGGCAGGTAATGTGGCAACTTCTGAAGCTACTGAGGCTTTATTTGCTGCCGGTGCTGATATTGTTAAGGTTGGTATCGGGCCAGGCTCTATCTGTACAACCAGGGTCGTTGCCGGTGTCGGTGTTCCTCAGATTTCAGCTGTAATGAATGCTGCCAGCATTGCCCATAAATATGATAAGACGATAATAGCTGATGGCGGTATCAAGTATTCTGGTGATATTGTTAAGGCTATTGCAGCTGGCGCAGATGCTGTCATGGTCGGAAGTATTCTGGCTGGAACAGAGGAGAGCCCGGGGCAGAAAGAAATTTATAAAGGCCGTAGTTTCAAGGTTTATCGTGGTATGGGTTCAATGGAGGCCATGAAAAAGGGCAGTAAGGATAGGTATTTCCAGGCTGAGGCTGAGGCCGACAAGTTGGTTCCAGAAGGAATTGAGGGCAGGGTACCATTTAAAGGACCTCTATCAGATACGCTCTATCAGTTAGCTGGTGGACTCCGTTCAGGTATGGGCTATTGTGGTACTAAAGATATAGATACATTAAAGCGAGAAGGCAAATTTATCAAGATTACATCGGCTGGTTTAAAAGAGAGCCATCCACATGATATAAGCATTACAAAAGAGGCTCCTAATTACAGTGTCGATTAGATTGTATTCTATTTAACTGTAAATAATAAACTCTAGAGTTAAGCTATAATATAGTGTAATAAAAATATTCCAATGTATATAGCTTGAGGGGGTTATCTTTAGTGGAAGAGACAGAAAAGAATTTGAAAGAAGTTGTGATTATTGGAGCCGGACCAGCTGGTTTAACTGCTGCGATTTATTCTGGTAGATCAGGCCATAAGCCTGTTGTTATTGGAGGAGAACAGCCTGGTGGCCAGATTATAAATAGTAGCACCCTGGATAATTTTCCAGGTTTTCCAGAGGGGTTATCCGGACCTGATTTTGGTCAGAAGATGATTGAGCAGGCAAGCAGGTTTGAGGTTGAACTTGATTTTGATATTGTTGAAGAGGTTGATTTTTCTGAAAGACCTTACAGGGTTGATACAACTTTAGAATCCTATTATGCTAAAACGATTATTATAGCAACAGGCGCTAAGCCAAGACAGCTTGGCCTGCCTAATGAAAATAAATTGACTGGTAATGGAGTCTCCTATTGTGCTACCTGTGATGGGGCTCTTTATAGAGATAAGGTTGTTGCTGTTGTAGGCGGCGGTGATGTTGCACTAGAAGAGGCTGATTTCTTAACAAGATTTGCCAGCAAGGTTTATTTAATTCATAGAAGAGATGAGTTTAGAGGCTCTGAAATTTTATCCAGGAGAGTTAGAGAGAATCCTGATATAGTCTGTTTATGTAGCAATGAGGTTGAAGAATTATTAGAGGATAAAAATGGTCTTTCTGGCATTAGAATTTTTGATAAGAAAAAAGGCAAGACAGATGTTCTAGATGATGTTGATGGAATCTTTATTGCAATAGGTTATATTCCAAATAATAGTTTATTTAAAGAGAAATTAAAATTAAATGATGCCGGATATATCATTACAAATGATAAACAGGAGACTAACTTACCAGGTGTTTATGCAGCCGGGGATATTCAGGATCAGAGGTATCAACAGGTTATAACTGCTGCAGCCAGCGGTGCTAAAGCAGCTATGGAGTTAGATGCATATCTAAACGAATAAAAAGCCAGGATTTTTCAGGGTGCCAGTGGGCACCCTTTTTTTGTTTTTATTATTGTGGTATCATTAACTTAATAACTTGTTTTTGAGAGGGGTTCATTAATCGATGTCAGGATTATTTATCACACTTGAAGGTCTTGAAGGTTCAGGCAAAACCACCCAGCAGAAATATATTGTTGATGAATTAAGGGATAAAGGTTTTGATGTTCTTTTAACCAGGGAACCTGGTGCCACAAGGCTTGGAAAAAGAATCAGGGAGCTTTTATTAGATCCGGAATGGAGCGAGATGACTCCCAGGGCAGAGATACTCTTATTTGCTGCTGATAGGGCCCAGCATGTTGAAGAGGTTGTAAAACCTGCATTAAAAGCTGGTAAGATTGTAATTTCAGATAGATATTTTGATTCTAATCTTGCCTATCAGGGCTATGGGCGGGGGCTGGATATAGAAATAGTAAAAAAGATTAATCTCTGGGCTGTTGATTATCTGAAACCAGATTTAACTTTCTTTTTAGATCTGCCAGTGGAAGTTGGTCTGGCCAGAGCCAGGGCTCAGACAGTTGATAAATTAGGGGATAGACTGGAACGGGAAGAACTTAAATTTTATCAACAGATTAGAGATGGCTATTTAAAACTTGCTGAAGAATCAGAGCGGTTTAGAGTTATAGATGCTAATAGATCAATTAAAGAAGTTAAGGTTGATATTCTGCAGGTAATTGAGGAGATGATATAAGATGACTGAAGAATCTCCAAAGATGAAGATGGTTATTGCGATTGTCAATGATAGTGATGCTGATAGTTTACAGAGAAATTTAAATAAAGCCCGTTTTCAGACGACTAAACTCAGTAGTAGTGGCGGGTTTTTAAGAGAGGGCAATACAACATTTTTGATCGGTACAGAGGCTAAGTATTTAGATGAGTTAATTGAAGTCTTAAAAGAAAATTGCGAGCATAGAGATAAAACTGTTCCCTCGATGTCGCCTGTAGCCAATACTTTAGAGGATCATTATTCATTTCCAATGCATGTAGAGGTTGGTGGGGCAACAGTTTTTGTTATAGATGTAGAGCAGTTCTATAAAATTTAGAGGTGAAATTGATGGCATTTGCTGATATACCAGATCAGGAGAAGGCGAAAAAATTAATAAAAAATCAACTTAATAACCAGCGTTTAAGTCATGCCTATTTATTTTTAGGGCCAGAGGGAGTTGGTCAGAAAGAACTTGCTAAAACCCTGGCCAAAACTTATTTCTGTAAAAATATGACTGAAGATAGTTGCGAAGAATGCAGCCAGTGTATTAAAGTTAAGCATTCTAATCATCCAGATTTTGATTTACTGGAAGCTGAAGATAATAAAGATCAGATCGGGATTGACCTTATTCGTGAGCTGCAAAAGCGGATAGCTTATAGACCTTATGAAGCTCAGCACCGGTTCTTTATAATTGCAGGTGCAGATAAGATGACTGAACAGGCAGCTAACTCGCTTTTGAAAACTTTAGAAGAACCTCCAGATTATGCAACGCTTATCTTAATTGCAGAGGATGAGAGTAAAGTTTTACCAACTATTCTCTCCCGTTGCCAGCAGGTCAGGTTTGAATATTTATCAGATGAAATTTTAGTAAGCTATTTTAAACAGCAGGGTATAAAAGGTGAAAATCTGAATCTTATGGTCCGGCTGGCCAAAGGAAGTTTAGTCCAGGCAGAAAAGATTATAGATAATAGAGAAATTTTTCAAAAAAGAAATCAGGTTTTTCAGTTTTTAGTTGGTTTAGCAAATAAATCGAGAGTTGAAGTTTTTAGAGAAGTTGATAAGTGGAAAGAATGGTATGAGGAGGGTTTACCTCTATTTGATTTGCTTATAGACTGGTATAGAGATATAATAATAGTTAGAGATGTAAAAACAGATCAGATTAATAATCAGGATTATATAGATTCTATAAAGACTTTACGTGAGAAATGTTCAAAGGCAGAACTTATTAAAGAATTAGAACTTATTCGAGAAGTTACTGCCAGTATAAATGCAAATGTGAAAATTGAATTGGCTCTCCAATATTTATTATTAAAGTTGCGAATTAAGAGGTGTAAATATGAAGAAAGTTGTAGGAGTAACATTTCGTCCGGCAGGTAAAATATATTATTTTGATCCGAAGGACTTTGAATTAGAGAAAAATGATTATGTTATAGTTGAAACTTCAAGGGGAATAGAGTTTGGAATGGTAGTTGCTATTCCTAAAAAAGTTGAAGAAGAAGAACTGGTATCTCCATTAAAACCGGTTATTAGAGAGGCGACAATTGAAGATAAGGTTAAGTATGATGAAAATAAAGAATTGGAACGAGAGGCTTTTAAAATATGTCTTGATAAAATTGAAAACCATGGCTTACCAATGAAGCTGGTTGATGTTGAATATACATTTGATCATAATAAAATTATCTTTTATTTTACTGCTGATGGTCGAGTTGATTTTAGAGAGCTGGTTAAGGATTTAGCCAGGGTCTTCAAAACAAGGATAGAGCTTAGACAGATTGGGGTTAGAGATGAGGCCAAGCATTTAGGAGGTTTAGGACCCTGTGGGATGCCTACCTGCTGCACAAGATGGCTTAGAGAATTTAAACCTATCTCAATAAAGATGGCTAAAAAGCAGGATTTATCTTTAAATCCATCGAAAATTTCAGGGCTCTGTGGTCGACTTATGTGCTGCCTCAGGTATGAATCTGATTCATATAGGAAAATGAAAAAAGAAATGCCTTCATATGGAGAGAAA
This sequence comes from Halonatronomonas betaini, assembly GCF_015666175.1. Taxonomy (NCBI): domain Bacteria; kingdom Bacillati; phylum Bacillota; class Clostridia; order Halanaerobiales; family Halarsenatibacteraceae; genus Halonatronomonas; species Halonatronomonas betaini. The sequence goes on from NZ_JADPIE010000008.1 coordinate 109,147, forward strand.
GTTGAACTGGAGACCGGCACAAAGGGTAAGGTTGTTGACAGGAATTTGATTAAGAAGACAGTTAAAGTGTCTATAGATGGTGAATCGATAGTTGTTAATGTTGATGATCTTGAAGATTATGATTTAGATAAATAGGGGGTTTATATGATGGATGAGGAAATTTTAAGCACCCTGGCTTACTTTCAGGAAGAGATTGAAGAACTTTCTCAAAAATTTCAAAAACTTAAAGATATAACTTATAAATTGTATAAAGAGAATGAAGAGCTGGAAAAAGAGAATAACGACTTAAAGAGGTTACTTTTTGAACAGAATGATAAATCTGATGAAGAGGATATAACCCCCACCCAGAGAGCATATAGTAATTTAGCCCATTTATATCAGGAAAATTACCATATCTGCCATTTGAGTTTTGGAGAAAAACGTCATGGAGACTGTTTATTCTGTCTTCAGCTTTTAGAGAACCAGATGGAGGAGGGCAGAGCGATATGAGAGGAAAATTATATATCTGCCCGACGCCAATAGGAAATCTAGAAGATATAACTTATAGGACAATCAGGACTTTAAAAGAGGTTGATTTAATTGCCTGTGAGGATACAAGAAGAACTGGCAGGCTCCTTAAACATTTTGAAATAGATAATGATTTAATCAGTTATCATGAGCATAATGAAAAAATGCGAACTGAAGAAATTATTGGTAAACTGAAAATGAATCAGGATATTGCTTTAGTAAGTGATGCAGGTATGCCAGGGCTATCTGACCCTGGCGAGATATTAATTAAAGCAGTTGTAAATGAAGGTGTTGAGGTTATCCCATTACCTGGGCCATCAGCTGCTATTCCTGCTTTAGTAGCCTCTGGCTTTGCCACAGGTAGATTTGTTTTTGAAGGTTTTCTTCCTAGAAAAGGTCAGGAGAGAAAAGATAGGCTTGCCAGTATAAAATTAGATGAGAGGACAACAATTATTTATGAATCTCCTTATCGCACTCAGGATACTATAGCTGACCTGGCTGATATCATGGCTGATAGAGAAATTGCTCTAATTAGAGAGATTAGTAAAATTCATGAAGAAAAGATTTATGGAACGGCAGCAGAGATTAAAGAAAAGATCTTTGACAGAGAGATAAAAGGCGAAATTGTAATAGTTATCTCAGGAAATCAATCATTATCTGAAAAAGAGAAGCTAACTGATCTTTCAATACTGGAACACCTTGAATTATTAATTGAAAATGGTTATACTAAGAAAAAAGCAATTAAAGAAGTATCTAAAATAAGAGGGCTTCCTAAAAGTGAGGTTTATAAGGAAGCTATTGCAATAGATGCAAGGCCTGAATTTAGAGATGGAAATTAGTAGAGAGAGGGGAAACTTATGGCTGAAAAAACTTTTTATGTGACTACACCAATTTATTATCCAAGTGATCGTTTACATATTGGTCATGCTTATACAACAGTTGCTGCAGATGCAATTGCAAGGTATAAAGATTTAAGAGGTTATGACACCATGTTTTTAACAGGGTCTGATGAGCATGGGCAGAAGATTGAGAGAAAAGCAGATGAAGCTGGCAAGGAGCCTCAAAATTATGTTGATGAGATTGTTGCCACTTTTATAGATCTCTGGGATAGATTAGGAATTGATTATGATCAATTTATTAGAACTACAGATAATAATCATGAAGAAGTCGTTCAGGAGATTTTTAAGCAGCTTTATGAACAGGAGGATATCTATTTAGGAAAATATGAAGGTTGGTATTGTACTCCCTGTGAAACCTTCTGGCTTGATCGTCAATTAGAGGGGGATGAAAAGGTCTGTCCTGATTGTAATCGACCTCTGGAATGGGTTGAAGAAGAAAGTTATTTCTTTAAAATGAGCAAGTATGCTGATAGGTTGCTTAAACATATTAAAGATAATCCGAAATTTATACAGCCTGAATCCAGGCGGAATGAAATGATTAGTTTTATTGAAAGCGGACTTGATGATTTGAGTGTTTCCAGAACAACTTTTGACTGGGGGATTGAGGTTCCAGTTGATTCTGATCATGTGATTTATGTCTGGATAGATGCACTAAGTAATTATATAACTGCAATGGGCTATAATAGAGACGAGTCTAAGTTTAATAAATACTGGCCAGCTGATATTCATATAGTCGGTAAAGATATTTTAAGATTCCATACAATTATCTGGCCAATAATATTAATGGCTCTAGATTTACCCTTGCCAGATCAGGTCTTTGGTCATGGCTGGTTGTTGAGTGATACTGGAAAGATGTCCAAGTCAAGAGGTAATGTTGTTGACCCTATCGAGTTGATTAATGATTTTGGCAGAGATGCAATCAGGTATTATCTTTTGCGGGAAGTTTCTTTTGGTGCTGATGGAACCTATTCAACTGAGGCTTTAATCCAGAGAATTAATTCAGATTTAGCCAATGATTTAGGGAATCTTCTTCACAGATCGTTATCAATGGTTGAAAAATATTTTTCAGGTGAAATTCCTGAACCAGCTGCAGAAACAGAATTTGATAGCAGCTTAAAGGAACTTGCAGCTATAACTGTGGAAAAAGCTGCAGATGAAATAGAAGAACTCAGGTATACAAAAGCTTTAGAAGAGATCTGGCAATTTGTTAGAAGGGCTAATAAATATATTGATCAGACTGAGCCTTGGGTTTTGGCCAGAGATGAAAATAATCGTGAAAAGCTGGGAACAGTACTTTATAATTTACTTGAATCTTTAAGGATAATTGGAATACTTTTAAAGCCATTTTTAGTAGATACACCTGCAGAGATAGGTAAGCAGCTTGGTATTCAAAAAGAAATTAAAGATGCCAGCTGGCAGGATTTAGATTGGAATGGTCTGCCATCAAATAGAACTATAGCTAAAGGGGAACCGATATTCCCGAGAATTGATCTTGAAAAGTATTATGAGGAAAAAGAAAAATTAAATGGTGCTAAAGAAAAACAGGAGGAAGAAATAGTGGAAGAAGGGCTTATTAGTTTTAATGATTTCCAGGAAATTGATTTAAGGATTGCGACTATAATTGAAGCTGAAAAAATTGAAGATAGCAATAAATTATTAAAATTACAGGTAGACTTAGGCACTGAAAAAAGGCAGATAGTGGCTGGTATAGCGAACTATTACCAACCGGAAGATTTAATTGATAAGCAGATCATGATGGTGGCGAATTTAGAACCGGCTAAGATATTTGGAGTGAAATCTCAGGGTATGTTATTAGCTGCGAGAGATGATCAAAATGAGGAGTTGACAGTAATCAGTCCTGCTAAACCAATAAAAGCAGGGAGTCCTGTAAGCTAATTCATAAAAAAATAGGCTTAAAATCGATTTATTTACTAATATATCGATTTAGGCCTTGTTTTTTACCATAACTTGTGAAATAATAATCTATATAAATACATTTTAAGGAGTGAGGAGAATGAAAGATAGAGAATCAATTCCAAAGGCTACGATAGAAAGGTTACCATTATATTACAGATGCCTTGATAAATTAGCTAATTTTGAAGATGTAGATGTTGTGTCTTCAAAAGACTTAGGAGGAAGATTAGGAATACCTCCAACCCAGGTTAGGAAAGACTTGTCTTATTATGGTGAATTTGGGCGCAGGGGAGTAGGTTATGATGTTTTTGATCTCAAAAGATCAGTAGGCAGAATTTTAGGAGTAGATGAGGTCTGGACAACAATTTTAGTAGGGGCAGGAAATCTTGGCAGAGCTCTTGTAGATTATAAAGGTTTTGAGAAAATGGGTATGAAGCTAGTAGGTGTAATGGATGCTGATCTGTCAAAGATCGGTAATAAAATTGGCGGCGTTGAAGTCCAGAGTATCAAAAAGATGGACGAAATTGTCAGTGAAAATGATGCTAAATTAGGAATAATAACAGTACCTACTGATGCAGCTCAGGAAGTTGCTGATGAAATGATAGAATCAGGAATTAAAGCTATTTGGAATTTTGCTCCAACCCGTTTACATGTACCTGAAGATGTGACAGTTAGAAATGAAGATCTTGCTATTGGAATTGTGAGCTTAATATATCATTTAAGCTGGAAAAAGCGAGATGAGGAAGAAGGTAAGTAAATTATAAATGCCAGCCTAAATATAAAGGCTGGCATTATATATATATCTTACTTTTTTTGATAAAACGAGAGATTGATTTTGTCTAAATTAAATTTTCCTGGATTAAAGATGAATTCAGTATTTCCTAAAAAAAGATAGCCTTCATCTTTTAAGTTTTCTGTAAATTTTTCTGTTAATATATCTTTTTGTTCTTTAGTTAAATAAATAAAGAAATTACGACTTAAAATTAAATCCCAGTTTGATGAATATCTTTCGTTTATTAAATCTTTTTTTTCAAATCTTACTGCATTCTTAATTTTTTTAGACAACTGGAAAAGGTCGTTTTCATCTGGCACAGGCTCAAAGTATTTATCCATTAATCTATCTGGAACATTTTTTAGTGAACTAGAATTATAGCAGGCTTTTTTAGCTTTCTTGAGGATTTCTTTATCAAGGTCGCTGGCTAGAATTTCATATTCACTATTATTTAAACCTAATTCATTTAATATAATTGCAATTGTATAGGGTTCGGAGCCGTTAGAGCATGGTGCACTCCAGATCTTTATTTTGTCATTGTTTTTCTTAATCAACTCTGGTAAGACCTTATTTTCAAGATACTTAAAACTTTTTGGGTTTCTGAAAAACTCTGATGTATTGATAGTAAAATGGTTTAAGTAGGCATCTTTAAATGAATCGTCAGTTTTAAGCATTTTAATACAATCTTCATAATCATCAATATTATGTCTCCGCATGAGGCTATCAGTTCTTCGCTGAACTCTTTTTAATTTATAGCCGTCAAAATTTATATTTAATAAGTTAGCTGCTTCGTCTTTAAAACTTTCAAAATTCAAAGTTAATTCATCTCCTTATCGATTAGTTTAATAATATGGGCCGGTATTTCATATCTAGGGAGTATTTTATCATAAGCACCGGCTTTGATTGTTGTACCAGGCATACCATAAACAAGGGCAGTGCTTTTTGCTTCTACAATTCCATAGCCTCCATGCTTTTTAATATCGGTCATACCTTCGCCGCCATCGTGCCCCATTCCGGTTAAAATAACTCCAATAATTCTTTTTTGATAATTGTTGGCCAGGGATTTTAACATGTAATCTGCACAGGGTCTTACTCCCCAATTTTTAGGTCTTTGGTCTAATTCAGCCTCTCCTTCTGAATTAAAACTGAGATGATAATCTCCAGGAGCTATTAGAACATGGCCAGGTTTTAGTTTATCACCATGTTTGGCTTCTTTGACATGAAGATTAGATTGCTGATTAAGCCTCTTGGCAAGCGAAGTTGTAAAGCCTGCGGGCATATGTTGAACAATAGCTATAGCACCAGGAAAGTCTTTCGGAAAAGCAGTTAAAACATCTTTTAAAGCTTTAGGTCCTCCTGATGATGAACCGATAGCTATGATAGGGAAATTAGTATCTGTAAAGCTGGTATTTTCTATTTTATTTTTGATTGATTTTTTAAGCTTGAAATCAGCTATAGAAGAATTTTTTTGATTATTTTCGGCATTTATTGAAACTTTTATTTTCTCTTGAAGCTCATCTATGATATCATCTATATTAAGGGAGATAGAACCTGATGGTTTTGGTATGAAGTCAAAAGCCCCAATTTCAAGAGCTTTCATAACTGTATCACGATTATCTAGTGCACTAACCATTATTACAGGGATTTCAGGGTAATTCTTATTTATTTCCTTTAAAGTGGTAAGCCCATCTTTAATAGGCATTTCTATATCTAAAGTTATTACATCTGGTTTATTATCCTTGATTTTCTTTAATGCATCTTTTCCATTCCGTGCAGTTTCTATAACATTTAATTTGATATCTTTTTCTATAGAATCTTTGAAAAGCTTTCTCATGAAAGCAGAGTCATCTACAATCATTACTTTTATCATATAAATCCTCCTGACTATGAAAGGGCCTATATATATTTATTCTTTTAAAAACGTTAAAATCCTGCAATTAATTATGAGACTAACTATATAGAGTCAAGTGATTTTTAAAAAATATTTTTAGAGATATATTGGCATGACAAATATAGCAATT
>NZ_JADPIE010000009.1:0-19489 GCF_015666175.1 Halonatronomonas betaini
CATGCATCTTTGAAGGTGTGACCTATATTCCTATATCTTTTATTATCTCTGCATCCTGCAGAGATTTTTTGTTTTTAACAAAAATGTTGAGTAAATTTGTATTATATTTAGTTAGACTGAATATAAGCATAAAAATTTGATTTATTTAGTGTTAATTATACTTGCAATTGAGTATTAAAAAGAGTTATGATATAATTAAAGGTCAATGAAAGTCAAACCTGATATTTGGAGGGTTGAATATGGGAAACTTATCTGATGAGATTGAAAAGTATTTGAATGATTTAATTAATGAATATCAGGGTAAAATTAAAATAAAAAGAAATAGGTTGGCTGATGAATTTGATTGTGCTCCTTCTCAAATAAATTATGTTCTTAATACTCGCTTTACATCTGAAAAAGGTTATATAGTTGAGAGTAGAAGAGGGGGAAGTGGATTTATAAGGATAATAAAAATTTCTATTGAATCTACAGATGATTTACTAAGAAAACTTTTAGCTAGAGTCGATCAACCTCTTACTAAAAAAGAAGCAGAAGGAATAATTGATAGACTATATGATAATAATATTATCAATGATCGAGAAAAGGAATTGATGGAAACTGTTTTTCATAAAAAGTCTTTAAAGGTAGATAAACCTCTTAGAAATCACTTAAGAGGAAATCTTATGAAATCAATGCTTGAAGTTATTTTGAAATCAGAACTGGATTAATTTTATATTATTATTGGAGGTGGCTTACATGTTTGATAGATTTACTGAAAGAGCAAGAAAAGTACTGAAATATGCTGAAGAAGAAGCAAGATCTTTAAAACACAATTATATTGGAACCGAGCACATTTTGTTAGGTTTAATTAGAGAAGAAGATGGAATAGCAGGTTCTATTTTGAATGATCTGGATATTACACTTGATAAAGTAAGAAAGAAAGTTAAGAATATTATAGGTGAAGGAAACCAGAAAAAAGACTCAATTAAATCGATTGGTTTAACACCTAGAACAAAAAAGATTTTAAATCTTTCTATGGATGAGGCAAGAAAATTAGATCATAATTATATTGGAACTGAGCATATTTTACTTGCATTAATTAGAGAAGGTGAAGGTGTTGGCATAAACATTATTACTCAATTAGGTGGGAATCTAGACGATATCAGAGATGATATATTAGATATTATTGGAGGAAATAAGTCTCGTTCTGCTGTAGTATCTGAAGGCAAAGGAGGAACTCCTAATTTAGATGAATATAGTCGTGATTTAACTGCTCTTGATAAAGAGGGGAAATTAGATCCTGTGATCGGTAGAGATAAGGAGATTCAAAGGGTTATTCAAGTTTTAAGTAGAAGAACAAAAAATAACCCGGTTTTAATTGGAGAACCAGGAGTTGGTAAAACGGCAATTGTAGAAGGGCTTGCTGAAAGGATTAATAAAGAAGAAGTTCCTGAGCTTTTATTGAATAAGAGAGTTATTTCTTTAGATTTGAGTGCAATGGTTGCTGGAACTAAATATAGAGGTGAATTTGAAAAAAGATTAAAGTCAGTGATGAATGACATTCAAAAAAGTGGTGATGTATTATTATTTATTGATGAACTTCATACTTTAATAGGAGCTGGAGCTGCAGAAGGAGCAATTGATGCTGCTAATATTTTAAAACCAGCTTTAGCAAGAGGCGAGATACAAACAATTGGTGCTACTACTTTAGATGAGTATAGAAAGTACTTTGAAAAAGATGCTGCATTAGAAAGACGCTTTCAATCTATTATGATTGATGAGAATACAGTTGAAGAATCTATAGATATTTTAAAAGGATTAAGGGACTCTTATGAAGCTCATCATAGAGTTCATATTACTGATGAGTCTATTGTTTCTGCAGTAAAATTATCTGATAGATATATTCAGGATAGATTTTTGCCTGATAAAGCGATTGATTTGATTGATGAAGCTGCTTCAAAAGTCAGATTAAGTAATAATATTAGACCAGATGAATTTAAAGAGATAAATCGACAACTCGATGAAATTAATAAAGAAAAAGAGTCGGCTGTTGAAAATCAAGAATTTGAAAAGGCGGCCAGACTAAGAGATAAGGAAAAAGAATTAGAGAATAAATATCAGGATTTAAAAGATAAATGGGAAGCAGAAAAAGATTCAAATGATACCAGTGTTTCTCCTGAAGACATTGCATCGATAGTATCAAGTTGGACAGGTATCCCTGTTGAGAAGCTTGAAGAAAAAGAAAAGTCACGTCTATTAAAATTAGAGGATAAACTCCATGAAAGGGTTATTGGACAGGATGAAGCTATTAAATCTGTATCACAAGCTATTAGAAGGGCTCGTTCAGGCTTAAAGCCACCGAAGAGGCCTATAGGTTCATTTATGTTTTTAGGGCCAACTGGGGTTGGTAAAACTGAGCTTGCACGTGCTTTAGCTGAAGCTATGTTTGATGATGAAGATGCTATGATTAGGCTCGATATGTCTGAATATATGGAAAAACATTCAGTTTCGAGGATGGTAGGTTCTCCTCCTGGGTATGTTGGTTATGATGATGGGGGACAGTTAACAGAACCTGTAAGAAGAAAACCATATTCAGTAATATTATTTGATGAAATAGAAAAAGCTCATCCTGATGTATTTAATATGCTCTTGCAGATATTAGAAGATGGTGTTTTAACTGATTCCCATGGTAGAAATGTTGATTTTAATAATGCAGTTATTATAATGACATCTAATGTTGGTGCAAATATGATTAATAGTCAAGCTTCTTTAGGCTTTAAGGCAGGGAAAAATGAGAGACAAAAAGAATATGAAGCTATGAAAGAAAAGGTTATGGAAGATTTAAGAAAGACATTTAGACCTGAGTTTATTAACAGGTTAGATGAAACTATAGTTTTCCATTCACTAAGCAAAGAAGAAATTAAGAGTATAGTTGAATTAATGTTAGAAGATCTTGAGGAGAGGTTATCAGAAAAGAACCTTGAAATCGAGTTATCAGAAGAAGCTAAAGGTAAATTAGCTGATGATGGATATGATCCGGACTATGGAGCTAGACCTTTAAGAAGATCAATTCAAAAGTTAATTGAAACTCCACTTTCTGAGAAGTTGATCTCTGGGGAGTATGTAGATGGTGACAAGATTAAAGTAGAAACTGATAAAGATAATAATCTAGTATTTACTAAATAGATTGTTAGTGTAGTAATAAATACAATCTTGTAAGACAAGCTTAAAAATGGTATAATTATTATGATAATAATTAAATAAAATGTAAAATATTCAAGTAGGTGATTTGTCTATTGGCTAAACCAAAAAAGTATTATAAATGTACTGAATGCGGCTATAAATCTTCTAACTGGATGGGAAAGTGTTCCAGCTGTGATAGCTGGAACACTTTTGTTGAATATATGGAAAATAAAAGCAAAAAAAATACTGAAAATATTTCCAGGGATATTACTGTTAAACCTTTAATTGAGGAGTCTATTGAGACAGATGATGAGAGGATTTCAGTTAATATTAATGAGGTTGATAGGGTTTTAGGGGGAGGATTAGTAAAAGGTTCTTTAGTTTTGTTAGGTGGAGAACCTGGAATAGGTAAGTCAACATTAACTTTGCAGATAGCTCATAAGCTAGCAAAAAATAATAATAAAATTTTATATATTTCTGGCGAAGAATCTGCAAATCAAATTTCAATTAGAGCAAAAAGGCTTAATGCTTTTAATGAAAATATTTATATAATGTCTATAACCGATATAAATAGTATTCATGAGCACTTAAATAGCTCTACCTATGACCTTGTAATAGCTGATTCAATTCAGACAATATACGACTCCCAATACGATTCGTCTCCTGGGAGTACTGTTCAAATTAGAGAAGTGACTTCTTCTTTTATGAGTTTTGCAAAAAGAGAGAATGTTCCAGTGATTATTATTGGTCATGTTACTAAAAAAGGACAAATAGCAGGTCCTAAATTAATGGAGCATATGGTAGATACAGTTTTATATTTAAGTGGAGAAAGTAATAATTATAGATTATTAAAGGGGCATAAAAATAGATTTGGGTCAGTTGAAGAGGTTGGCGTTTTTTCAATGGATGGAGATGGTTTATGTGAAGTTGAGAATCCTTCAAACCTGTTTTTGAGAGAACGACCAATAAATTCATCTGGGTCTACTGTTGTTCCTATTTCAGAAGGGAATAGAGTTATATTAGTCGAGCTCCAGGCATTAGTTGCCCCAAGCAGTTATGGTAATCCACAAAGAATTGCTTCAGGAATTGATAGAGGAAGAGCAAATTTGATCTTAGCAGTTTTAGAAAAAAGGCTAGGATTAAATCTTTCTGAAAGAGATGCTCATTTCAATATAGTTGGTGGTTTAAATGTTAAAGAGCCTGCTTTAGATTTAGCTTTAGCAGCTGCCATAATTTCAAGTTATTTAGATTATGATATCCCTTCAAATGCAGTATTTTTTGGGGAAATAGGTTTGAGTGGTGAAGTTAGGTCTGTACAGGCTGATAATAACAGGATTAAAGAAGCAAAAAAAATGGACTTTAGTCAAATAGTTTTGCCTAAAGGAAATATAAAAGGTAATAGATTTGAGAAAGTTGATTTACATCCTATTTCTAATGTGAATGAGTTGTTTAAGCTTATTAAAAATAACTTTTAACTAAGGAGGTGGCCAAATGGATAGAGGCGATGATATAATGTATGATGCTCTACATATAATTGCACCTGGTACAGTTTTTAGAGAAGGCTTAGAAAATATTCTGAGAGCTAAAACAGGTGGTTTAATTGTAGTAGGAGATAATGAAGAAATAATGAGTACTGTTGATGGTGGCTTCAATATTAATGCAGATCTTACTCCTGCTAGATTATATGAGTTAGCAAAAATGGATGGGGCAATAATATTAAATAAACAGGCTGATAAAATTCTAATTGCAAATGCTCAATTAGTACCTGACTATAATATATCTTCACAGGAGACAGGAACAAGACATAGAACAGCAGAAAGAGTTGCTAAACAGACTGGAGAATTAGTTGTTTCTATTTCTCAAAGGCGTGATGTTATAACTCTATATAAAGATAATTCTAAAAGGGTTTTAGAGGATATACGAGTTGTTTTATCTAAAGCAAATCAGGCAGTCCAAACACTGGATAAGTATAGATCTGTTTTGGATCAGTCTTTGACTAATCTTAGCGCCCTTGAGTTTGAGGATTTAGTGACTATAGCTGATGTAGTGACTGTAATTCAAAGAGCTGAAATGGTTCTTAAAATTCAAAATGAGATTGAAAAATATATTACTGAATTGGGCTCAGAGGGTAGATTAGTAAAAATGCAGTTGGAAGAATTGGTAACTAATGTTAGACAGGAGACAATTCTTTTAATAAGGGATTATATTGACTATGAAGATGAGGAGCCTGATGCAGAAGAGTTATTAGATGAATTAACTGACTGGTCTTCCGATGAAATGCTTGCTACTGGAACAATTAGTAAAGCCCTTGGTCTTGGTGGCAGTGTTAATTCTATGGATTTATCTATATCTCCTAAAGGATACAGGTTGCTCAGAAAAATTCCAAGACTACCAATGCCAGTTATTGAAAATTTAATTGATGAATTTGAAAATCTTGAAGCAGTAATAAATGCTACTTCTGATGAATTAGATGATGTTGATGGAATTGGAGAAGTTAGGGCTAGATCTATAAGGGAAGGCCTGAGAAGGTTAAGGGACCAGGTTCTTTTAGATAGACATATTTAATAAATACAGTTGATTGACAGTAATATTTTTAGATGATAAGATTATCTTAGGACTTTTATGCCTATAAATAAAGGGAGCTGATCTATTTGAGATTTGAGATAGGAGATAAGATTGTTTATCCTAATCATGGGGCAGGAACTATTATTGGAATTGAAACTAAAGAAATTTTAGGAGATGAAAAACAGTATTATATTATGGAATTACCAATAGGAGATATGAGAGTAATGATTCCTATTGATAGGATTGATGAAATAGGAGTTAGAGGAATAATTGATGAAGAAGAAGCTGATCAAATTTTAGCACTTCTAAAAGGAGACAAAAGCAAAATGTCTCAAAATTGGAATAGAAGATACAGAGCTAATATGGAAAAGTTAAAGACTGGAGATATTTATGAAGTAGGGGGAGTCGTTAGAGATCTAACAATTAGAGATGAAGAAAAGGGTTTATCTACAGGAGAGAAGAAAATGCTTAGCAACGCCAGACAAATTTTAATAAGTGAGCTTGTACTGGCTAAAGATATGGATGAAGAAGAAGTTATAGACATTATTGATAATGCCTTTGATAATAACCCCCATATAGAAGAAGAGGAGTAGTGAAAATATAAAATATAAGAAGGGGGGGGAATGTATTTGTGTTTAAAAAAGTAATAAGATTTATTTTGACAATTGCCGGGGCGATTATAGGTTATAATTTAGTTGTTATATTAGGAATTTCTCATGAGTTATCCTTTGAATTTAATAATTTGAATGATATATTTACAAGCACACAGTTTATTGGAATAATAGCTGGCGGTTTAGTCGGCTTTTTTGTTTTTGCAATTATAGTAGAAAAAATATTAAATTATTTCCTTAGTTTTGAAAAGAAATTCAAAGGGCTAACCTGGGAAAAAATTATTGTTGGAATAATAGGTTTAGTAATTGGTTTAATATTTGGTGCATTAATAAATTTTGCATTTTCAATTCCGAAGATTCCCAGGCTGGGAATGCCTCTACAGATTGTTATAAATGTTGTTTCTGCATATCTAGGCTTTTCTTTAGCCCTTAATAAAGAAAAGCTAATTGCTGACTTTTTATTTGCCCAGAGTAAAAATCTATCAAATAATTATAATGAAAAAACAGATCTGTCTGCAAATAAGATTTTAGATACCAGTGTAATTATTGATGGTAGGATTGCAGATATTTGTAAGACAGGTTTTGTAGAGGGGTCATTAATAATTCCTGAATTTATTTTGGAAGAATTGAGACATATTGCTGATTCTTCAGATGTTTTAAAAAGAAACAGAGGGCGACGTGGCCTTGATATTTTAAAACAGATGCAAAAAGATGATGGAATAAATGTTGAAATTATAAATAAGGACTTTGAGGAGATAGTAGAAGTTGACAGTAAGTTAGTAAAACTTGCTAAAATCATGTCTGGAATTATAGTTACTAATGATTATAATTTGAATAAAGTTGCTGATTTGCAGGGTGTTAGAGTTTTAAATATTAATGAACTTGCAAATGCAGTTAAGCCAGTAGTTTTACCTGGTGAAGAAATGGATGTAAGAGTAATAAAAGAAGGCAAAGAAGATGGCCAGGGTATTGGTTATTTAGATGATGGTACTATGATTGTTGTTGATGAGGGAATAAAATATATAGGTGAAGAAGTGTCTGTTTTAGTGACCAGTATTTTACAGACAGCTGCAGGCAGAATGATCTTTGCTAAATTAAAAGATTGAGGGATATTATGAACTTATCATTAATAATTGCATCTGCTGGCAAGGGCAGTAGAATGAAAATGGACAGAAGAAAACAAAACATACCAATCCATAATAAGCCTTTATTATGGCATACATTAAATTCTTTTTTAGATGTTAATATTTTATTTTCTGATATTTATGTTATGGTTAATAAAAAAGATATTAATTATACTAAAAATCATATTATACCGGATTTATATTTTGATAAAGAAGTTAATATTCATGTATTACCTGGAGGTCACTCTAGAGTAGAAACTATTCAAAATGGAATAAATAGTTTAAATGATTTAACAGATTATGTTTTTATACATGATGGTGCTCGTCCTTTTGTAGACGAGGATTTATTAAATAGATTAATAACTGCATTAAATGATTTTAATGCAGTTATTCCTGCGGTATCTGTTAAAGATACAATAAAAGTGAAAAATAATAGCCTGGTGGTAAATACTCTGGATAGAGATAGTTTAGTTGCTGTTCAGACTCCCCAGGCTTTTTCTTATAAAATAATAAAAGAAGCCTATGAGAAAGTTGAAAATATTGAAGGGAAAATATATGATGATTCACTGATGGTAGAAAATATAGGTGAACCTGTTAAGATTGTGGAAGGCGATTATAATAATTTCAAAATAACAACTAAAGAGGATTTATATAAAGCAAGTCATATACTGGATAAGAGGGGGCTTGAGTAATTTGAGAATCGGAACTGGTTATGATGTTCATAAATTTAGCAAAGGGACCTCTCTAATAATAGGTGGCTGCAAAATAGATTTTAAGTTTGGTCTGGCAGGCTATTCAGATGCAGATGTTTTAATTCATTCTATAATTGATTCTATTTTAGGAGCGGCTGGCCTTGGAGATATTGGTGATCATTTCCCGCCAGGTGATGAGAAATATTTAAATATTTCTAGCCTGGAACTTTTAGAAGAAACTGCTAGATTGTTAAAAGAAAATGATTATAAAATAATTAACATAGATACTACAATCATAGCTGAAAAGCCAAAATTATCAGGATATAAAGAAAAAATGAAAAATAATATTTCAAAAGTATTGAAAATTAATGAAGAACAGGTTAATATTAAAGCTACAACAACAGAAAAATTAGGTTTTGTTGGTAGAGTCGAAGGAATTGCCTGTCAGGCAATAACTTTGATTAAATGATTATACTTTAAATTTAAATAATAAATAGGGGTGTGAAATTAATGTTAGTAAAAGATATAATGACTAAAAATCCAATAACAATAAATCAGAATTCTACTTTACTTGAAGCAGAAAGATTATTGGCTATTAATAAAATAGGTCGATTAATAGTTACAGATGATAATGATAAAGTAGTTGGAATTATAACAGATGGTGATTTCATGGAAAAAGAAGATTTGCAAGCAAGCATTTCGCCACTTGTTTCTCGAGATTTAATAAAAATTAATCAAGAGGCAACTGTTAAAGAAGCATCTCAGCTTATTTCTGATCACCAGATAGGTGGTTTGCCTGTATTCTCAAATGGAAAATTGGTTGGGATTATTACAGCTCAGGACATAGTTGAGGGATATGTAAGGCAGGATAAAGAAGATATTGATATGGATAAAAGTAAAATAACACCTGAAAGTGCAGCTATTTATTTATCAATGACTAGAAGTAGAGAATATGAAGAGTACTGGCTTGATAAAATAAGAGGATATGGTTATAAGGGTGCTATTACCCAGACAGGTGCAAGTGCAGAGAAATTGCCAATTAAATTGAGAGAAAGTAGCACTGTTGCTGCTATAGCCAGGGAAGTTATTGACGAGAATCCAAGAGAGAAAATGGCTGTTTCTAATGCAGTTAAAGATGCTTATAGTCAGCTTTCATTAATAAATCCTGGTCTTGGTGGCGGATTTAAGATTGCAATTGTTAGAGGAAAAGAATATGTGACTGTAGCTATTTTTGGTAAGTTTGGCCATGCTTTAGTGGATGGAACAGAGCAATTAACAGTTGGCACCAGTGTAATATAATCTATGATAATATATATTTAGGAGTGATTAATTTATAATGTCTAATATGAGATTAAGATTTCCACCCAGTCCTACAGGAAAAATTCATGTTGGTAATATACGTACTGCCCTTTTTAATTGGATCTGGGCAAGGAAAAATAATGGTGAATTAGTGTTGAGATTAGAAGATACTGACGCTGAAAGATCAACAAAAGAGTTTGAAGATGTTATAATTCAAGAACTAAATTGGTTAGGCTTAGATGTTGATGAAGGTGTTGGAGTAGGTGGAGAGTATGGCCCCTATAGGCAATCAGAAAGGAAAGATTTATATACTCAATATATAAATCAATTATTAGAAGAAAATAAAGCTTATAAATGTTACTGTAGCCAGGAAGAGTTAGATGAAATGAGAGAAAAACAGAAAGCGGCTGGAGAAATACCACATTATGATGGTCGTTGTAGATATGCTGAAGATAAGGATACAGATGATTTTGTTGTTAGATTTAAAATGCCTCAAACAAATGAAAAGATTGTTGTTGATGATTTAATTCGAGGCAGGGTTGAATTTAATAGTGAAGAATTTGATGATTTTGTAATTAAAAAATCAGATGGTATGGCTACTTATAATTTTGCTGTAGTTATTGATGATGCATTAATGAAAATATCTCAGGTCATTAGAGGAGAAGATCATCTATCCAATACTCCAAAGCAGATCATGATTTATAAAGCTCTTGACTTTGATCTACCAAAATTTGCTCATTTACCATTGATTTTAGATGAAGATAAAGCTAAATTAAAGAAAAGATCTGATGATGATGCAGTTTATGTTGGAGAGTTTAGAAGAAAGGGTTATCTACCTGAGGCACTATTTAATTTTCTGGCTTTATTAGGCTGGTCTCCTGGTGATGAGAAAGAAATTATGAATAAAGATGAGATTATCAAAAAGTTTGATTTAACTAGAGTTAATAAAAGTGGTGCAGTTTTCGATATTGAGAAATTAAATTGGATGAATAATCAATATATCCAGGATATGGATCTGGATAGGCTTTATGAACTTGCGACTCCTTATTTAATAGAGGCTGGTTATATTGAATCTAAAAATGATATTGAAAAAAATCGCTTATTAAAGATATTAGATTTAACCAGAGATGGCTTAGATTATTTAGAACAGTTACCATCTGAAGCTGAATTATTTTTTACTGGTCTTGAATTTGAAGATATTGAGAATGCTAAAAATGAAATAAATGATCCTGAAGTAAAAGAGGTTTTAAATGGTTTGATTGAAGAACTGGGAGCACTTGATCATTTTTCAAGTGACAATATCAGTTCAGTTTTTAATAAGGTTAGAAAAGAGACAGGTGTTGGAGGTAGAAAGTTTTATCATCCTCTTCGAGTAGCCTTAACTGGTAGAGGTTCTGGACCTGACTTAGTTAGTTTTTCAGAGATTATGGGGAAAGAAGAAATTATAAATAGGTTAAATAAATCCCTTGAACTAGTTGCTAGTTGATTTAGATAAAGTAGGAGGTATACATTGAAAGTTTATAATACCATTACCGGTCAAAAAGAGGAGTTCACAACCCAGGAACCTGGGGAAGTCAAAATGTATGTATGTGGGTTAACTGTGCAAAATTACTCACATATAGGCCATGTTCGTGGAGCTATAAATTATGATGTTATAAGAAGATATTTAAGGCATAAAGGTTATGATGTAAGTTATATACAAAACTTTACTGATATAAATGAAAAAATTGTAAAAAGGGCTGAAGAAGAAGAGATGGCCCCTATGGAACTTGCTGATAAATATTCTAAAGCTTATATAAATGACTTGAAGAATTTAAATGTTGAAATGCCTGATGAATTTTGCAGGGTATCTGATAATGTAAATAAAATAATTGAAATGATCGAAACTTTAATAGCAAAGGGCCATGCTTATGAGTCTGAAGGTAATGTGTATTTTAGTGTAGAAAGCTTCGATGATTATGGTAAGCTATCAGGTCGGAATATTGATGAGATGGAGGCTGGTTCCAGGGTAGATGTTGATCAGAACAAAAAGCATCCAATGGACTTTGCACTCTGGAAAAAGTATGAAGATGAGCCGAATTGGGATAGCCCATGGGGCAAAGGTTGGCCAGGCTGGCATATAGAGTGTTCAGCAATGTCTATGAAGTATCTAGGTGGAGCAATTGATATTCATGGAGGAGGAACTGATTTAGTATTTCCTCATCATGAGAATGAAATAGCCCAGTCTGAAGCTTATTCTGGTGAAAAACCTTTTGTGAAATACTGGCTCCACAATGGTACAGTTGATATGTCTGGTGAAAAGATGTCAAAATCAATTGGTAATACTTATTGGACCAAAGATCTTTTAGAAGATTTTTCTTCTGACCAAATAAGATATTATATTTTAACAAAACATTATCGAAGTCCAATAAATTTCTCGATTGAAGAATTAAAAAATTCTATCAAAAGTTTAAAGAGGTTGATTTCAACTTTAAGCCAGCTTGATAAAGTTATTGATAATTATAAGAAAAACAGGGATAATGATTTTATTCAGGAAGATTTTATTGATGTTATCAAAAGCCATAGAACAGAGTTTGAAGAAGCTATGGATGATGATTTTAATACAGCTAAAGCTATTTCTGTACTCCATAGTTTATCTAAAGAAATAAATAGTTTTATTAATTCTCCTGAATTTAAGCCAAATGATAATAATATATTAATTTTGAAGGAAGCAAGAAGACTATTTAGAACTTTTGCAGATATTTTAGGTCTTGAATTAGAACCTGATTTATCAGGTTTTGAAGATAGAGAGAAATTTGGGAAGATAATGGATATATTAATTGAAGCTAGAGAAAAAGCTAGAGATAATAATTATTATGAACTGGCTGACAAAATTAGAGATGATTTAGATAAAATCAATATAAGATTGAAGGATACCCCTAGAGGAACTGTATGGGAATATACTGGAGATGAGAGCAATGATAGTTGAACCATCGGTTGAATTGATTGATTATACTGAAGACCCGGAGATGAATGTAGCTGTTGCAGCCAGGCTCTGTTATTCTGAAAAGGGTAATAAAGAAATTCGAGAAAGCTTAAGTAAAGAGAAAAAAGAAGCTCTGATTAAAAAGATTTTGGATTTAGGTCATTATTCGACTTTAGAGCATACATTTTTCTCTTTTCATATAGTTTGTAGCAGAGTTACCAGTCATCAATTGGTTAGACAAAGGGTAGGTGTTTCTTATAGTCAGAGATCTCAAAGATATGTTAAAGAGGATAATTTTGATTTTATAATCCCCCCAAAAATCAAAAACAAAGGTTCGGAAGCAGTTAAAGTTTTTAAAGATCATTATGAAAGAAGTAGAGAAACTTATAATGAGTTACTGGATCAAGGCATTCCTCCAGAAGATGCAAGGTTTGTTCTACCTGCAGTTAAGACGAATCTGATTGCTTCTTATAATGCAAGGTCTCTATATCATCTATTTTCTCTTAGATGCTGTGCCAGGGCTCAATGGGAAATAAGAGAAATTGCCAGAGATATGCTGGAGCAGGTAAAGTCTGTTGCACCATTATTATTTTCGAAAGCAGGGGCTGATTGTGAAGCAAAGGGTGTTTGCCCGGAAGGCGATTTAAGTTGCGGAAGGATAGAGAACCTTGATAATATAAATGGTGATAATAATGGCTAAAATAATTGGGAAAAATCCTGTAATTGAAGCAATGATTGGGGGAAGAAATATCCATGAAATAATTATTCAAGAAAACCTAGACTCAGGTAGACTTAATGATATTAAAAAACTTGCAAAAAAAGAGGGAATTAAACTGAAAGAAGTTTCTGCTATAGAAATTAATAGAATAGCAGAAATAGATAATCATCAAGGTATTGTTGCTCTTGCTGAAGATATTAAATTATATTCACTTGAAGAATTTTTAGAAAAAGCACCTCAAAGTAATGGTTTTTTATTAAATAAGCCCAGATTTTTAATTTTAGACCAGATTCAAGATCCGCATAATTTTGGAGCTTTAATAAGAACGGCACAGTCAGCAGGATTTGATGGAGTTATTTTTCATGAAAATAGATTTTGTGATCTATCAGCAATAGTCTTAAAGGCTAGTTCAGGGGCTGCTGAACATATTCCATTAATAAAGGTTAAAAATTTAAATAGAGCTATTGAAGATCTAAAGTCTAAGGGAGTCTGGATTGCCGGGGCTGATATGGAAGGCAAGCAGCAATATTTTGAAGCAGATTTTACTGGAGCTATTGGTATTGTTATAGGAAATGAAGGCTCCGGTCTCAGGAGACTGGTTAAAGAAAACTGCGATTTTTTGGTCTCAATTCCTGTGACTGAGAACCCTGGTTCATTAAATGCTTCGGTTGCAGCAGGTATATTAATTTACGAAACAGTCAGACAGAGAAAAATTAAGCTTGACTAAAAAAATTTTAACAAGTATAATATTAATTGTATAAGGGAGGGGTGCCTGTTGGAAATGAATGCACAGAAGAAGCTTGATTATGATGATTATACTGAAATGGCAGATGATAAATTAATCGAAGTGATTCATGATAATGGTAACTCTGTAGCAGAAGAAGTACTTATCAAAAGATATAAGAATTTTGTCCTGGCTAAATCGCGCTCTTATTTTTTAGTAGGTGCTGATAGGGAAGATATTGTTCAAGAAGGCATGATTGGATTATATAAAGCTATTAGAGATTATAGAATTGAAAGATTAGCATCATTTAGAGCTTTTGCCGAACTGTGCATAACCAGGCAGATAATAACCGCAATTAAGGCTGCAACACGGCAGAAACATCAGCCCCTTAATTCCTATATTTCATTAAATAAACCTATTTATGATGAAGAATCCGATAGGACTTTACTGGATATTCTTAAAGGGAGTAAACTTACTAACCCTGAACAATTATTTATAAGTAAAGAAACATATGAACTAATTGAAGATAAGATTTATGAGATGCTCAGTGATTTAGAGTTTGATGTTTTACAGGAATATCTTAAAGGAAAGTCTTATCAGGCTATAGCTGAAGAATTAGATAAACATGTTAAATCTGTAGATAATGCTTTACAGAGAGTCAAAAGGAAACTAGAGGATTTTTTAGAAAAACATAATATTTAAAATAAGTATTTTATCTGCTAATTATATTAGCAGAAATATAAACATTATAAATATAAAATGATTAATCAAAGGGAGGATGAGAAAGAATGGCAAAGGAAAAGTTTGAGAGAACGAAGCCCCATATTAACATAGGAACAATAGGACATGTTGATCATGGGAAGACAACATTAACAGCAGCAATCACATCTGTACTGGCAAATTATGGTGGTGCAGAGGTTAGAGCATTTGATACAATAGATAATGCTCCAGAGGAAAAAGAGCGTGGGATAACAATAGCGACATCCCATGTTGAGTATGAGACAGAGGAAAGACACTATGCCCATGTTGATTGTCCAGGACATGCTGACTATGTAAAGAATATGATTACAGGTGCAGCACAGATGGATGGAGCTATTTTGGTAGTATCAGCAGCAGACGGTCCAATGCCTCAGACAAGAGAGCATATTTTATTAGCCCGTCAGGTAGGTGTACCAAGTATAGTAGTATTTTTAAACAAAGCAGACATGGTAGAAGATGAAGAGTTAATAGAGTTAGTAGAGATGGAAGTAAGAGATTTATTAAATGAGTATGACTTCCCAGGAGACGATATACCTGTGGTAGTAGGATCAGCTTTAAAAGCAATGGAGAGTAGCGATCCTGATGGTGAATGGGGTAAGAAGATTATAGAATTGATGGAGCATGTTGATTCTTATATACCAGAGCCAAAAAGAGATAAAGACAAAGCATTTATAATGCCTATAGAAGATGTCTTTAGCATAACTGGTAGAGGAACAGTAGCTACCGGACGTGTAGAGAGAGGAACACTGCATCCAGGAGATGAAGTGGAGATTATAGGAATAAAAGAGACAACAGAGACAGTAGTAACAGGAGTAGAGATGTTCCGTAAGCTACTTGATGAGGCAGTAGCAGGAGATAATATAGGAGCATTATTAAGAGGTGTAAAAAGAGATGAGATTGAAAGAGGCCAGGTATTAGCTGAGCCAGGAAGTATAACACCTCACACTAGATTTAAGGCTGAAGTTTATGTATTATCAAAAGATGAGGGTGGAAGACATACACCATTTTTTGATGGATATAGACCACAGTTTTTCTTCCGGACAACAGATGTGACAGGAAATATTAGGTTACCAGAAGGAGTAGAAATGGTAATGCCAGGAGATAACATTGAGATGGAAGGCGAACTAATTACTCCGATAGCGATGGAAGAAGGACTAAGATTTGCTATCCGTGAGGGTGGCCATACTGTTGGTGCTGGTGTTGTAACAGATATTATTGAGTAAGTTACTTTAAAAGCTAAATGCTTTTTTAGAAAACATGTGCAGAAATAATGCACATGTTTTCTTTAAATTCTTTGACATTTGCTAATAAATATGATAAATTGATTAAGGTTAGGGAATAAACTTCTCCTGTTGTTGTATAATAAGAAGTTTATACAAGGAGGTGGCAGCAATGAGGGAGATTATTACTTTAGAATGTACGAAATGTAAAAACAGAAATTATTCTAGTACTAAAAATAAAAAGAATACTAAAGATAGATTGGAGATTAAAAAATACTGTCCGCATGATAAAGAGCATACTGTTCACAAAGAGACTAAGTAATTAATCTATCTTTGATATAGAGGAGAGAGGTGAGTTTTTGATGGCCAAAGATAATCCTGGAATAGTAAGTAAAATAACTAAATTTTTTAAGCAGGTAAAAAATGAAATGAAAAAGACTAACTGGCCTAACAAACAAGAATTATCATCTAATACAGTTGTAGTTTTAATAACTGTAACAGTTTTGATTGCTTTTGTTGGAGTGGTTGATGTAGTTTTATCTGGTGTTTTAACTCCTTTTTTCTTATAAAATTTAGGTTTCAAAGCTTGAGGAGGTGTGGGGCTGTTACTTAGTCCCTGATTATGTCATTATCTGACGAAATTAAAGATGAAAATAAAAATTGGTATGTGATTCATACTTATTCTGGTCATGAACAGAAGGTTAAGGCTAATTTAGAGAAAAGAATTGCCAGTACAGGAATGGAAGATAGAATTTTTAAGATTATTGTGCCTACTGAAGAGAGACTGGAACGGAAAAAGGGAGAAGACAAAGTTGTCAAGAAGAAGATTTTTCCTGGTTATGTTTTGATCCAGATGGATATGAGTGATGAGTCCTGGTATGTTGTAAGAAATACCCCAGGTGTAACAGGCTTTGTTAGTAGCGGAACTAAACCATTACCTTTACAACCTGAAGAAATAGAAGACATTTTAGGTAATATGGGTATGAAAAAACCAGAGTTAAAGATTGATATTGATCCTGGAGATCAGGTTATTATAACTGAAGGACCATTTAAAGATAATACAGGAATAGTTGATGAGGTCTATCCTGAACAGAGAAAGGCTAAGGTTCTGGTTGATATATTTGGAAGAGAGACACCAATGGAGCTTGAACTTTCTCAGTTTGAAAAAGAATAAATTTTATGATTTAGAAAGGAGGTAAGACAATGGCTAAAAAAGTAATTGGTAAAATTAAATTACAAATTCCTGGAGGTCAGGCTAATCCTGCACCACCAGTTGGACCTGCTTTAGGTCAGCATGGAGTAAATATAATGGAATTTTGTAAGTCATTTAATGCAAAAACATCTGACAATCAAGGGACTTTAATCCCGGTAGAAATTACAGTTTACGCTGATAGAAGTTTTGACTTTATTACTAAAACTCCACCTGCAGCTGTTTTGATTAAGGAAGCTATTGGACTTGAATCTGGATCAGGTGAGCCAGATGTTAATAAAGTCGGTAGCATCAGCAGAGATGATTTACAAAAAATTGCTGAAATTAAGATGGAAGATTTAAATGCAGCTGATATGGATGCTGCTATAAGTATGATAGCTGGAACAGCAAGAAGTATGGGAGTTACAGTCAAGAAGTAATTTCGTTTTATTCTGTGGGAGGATAGGATTTAATCCGTTATTACCACTTAGAGGAGGAAAAATTATGAGTAATAGAAGCAAACGTTATTTAGAAGCAGTTGAAAAATATGAGAGAGAAAAGAAATATGAAGCTAAAGAAGCAATAGGTATTGCTAAAGATTTAGCTTCTGCAAATTTCGATGAAACTCTGGAAGTGGCCGCTAATTTAGGAGTAAACCCTAAACATGCTGATCAGAATGTTAGAGGTACAGTAGTACTACCTAATGGAACCGGTAAAGATGTTACTCTTCTTGTTTTTGCCAAAGGTGAAAAGGCAAGAGAGGCAGAGGAAGCCGGGGCTGATTTTGTAGGTGCTGAGGATCTGGCAGAAAAGATTGAAGATGGCTGGTTAGATTTTGATTTGGCAATAGCTACACCTGATATGATGAGTGTAGTTGGAAAGCTTGGACGTATTTTAGGACCAAAAGGTTTAATGCCTAATCCTAAAGCAGGTACTGTTACTTTTGATCTGGAACAGTCAATCAAAGAATTTAAAGCAGGTAAATTAGAATATAGAGTAGATAAGAATGGAGTTATTCATGTTCCATTCGGCAAGGCTTCATTTGATAATGAAGATCTTGTAGAAAACTTTAAGACTCTATTAGATACCCTGGTTAGAGAGAGGCCTGCAGCAGCAAAGGGTAGATATTTAAGGACTGTAACAGTTTCAAGTACTATGGGTCCAGGTGTTAGAATTGAGCCTTCTTCAGTTATGACATTGATTGGCAGATAAAGAGTTTTTGATTTTTAAAAATAAATATTTTAACCGAAGACAGCAGGAGCCTGGTTAGGCTTAATATCCTGCCGAGGGGATTTATTTAAATAGGGTTTTATGCCTATTTTATGCCTCCTGTTGTCTATTTCAGGAGGTTTTTTAAATTCTGAAATTAATTAATGAAATTATATAAAAGGGGGTGCAGATATGGTAAGGCCTGAGAAAAAAGAGGCTGTAGCTGAAATTAAAGATAAAATTAATCAGTCAAAGTCTATGGTGATCGCTGATTATCTTGGGCTCGATGTGGCTGAAATGACTGAGCTTAGAAGTCAACTTCGAGATCAGGGGGTTGAATTTAGAGTAGTAAAGAATACTTTAGCTTCAATTGCTGCTGATGAGTCTGATATGGAAGAGATGAAAGAGTTTTTAACTGGACCAACTGCTATTGCATTTGGAATGGAAGATGCTGTTTCACCGGCAAAAGTATTAGTTGATTTTGCAAAAGATCATGAGGTATTGGAAATTAAAGCAGGAGTATTAAATAAAAAGATTATGAATGCTGAGAGGGTTAAAGCTCTCGCTGAAATACCTGATAGAGAAACACTATTAGCCCAGTTATTAGCTAATATGAAGTCACCTATAACAGGATTAGTAAGAGTATTGGATGGAAATATTTCTGGACTGGTAAGAACATTAAATCAAATAAGAGAACAAAAGGAAGCACAATAATAAGGAGGAAATTAAAATGAATAAAGAAGAACTTATTGAAGCAATTGAAAATATGTCAGTGTTGGAATTAGCAGAATTAGTTGAGGAATTAGAAGAGAAGTTTGGTGTTAGCGCAGCAGCTCCAGTAGCAGTTGCAGGTGGCGGCGCCGGTGGTGGCGAAGCTGAAGAAGAGCAGACTGAGTTTGATGTATTCCTAGCAGATATTGGCGCTAAGAAGATTAATGTAATTAAAGCTGTTAGAGAATTAACTGGACTTGGCTTAAAAGATGCTAAAGCTGTTGTTGATGAAGCACCAGGTAATGTAAAAGAAGGTATTGGCAAAGAAGAAGCTGAAGAAATGAAAGAAAAATTAGAAGAAGCTGGTGCAACTGTAGAACTTAAGTAAGTTCTAAAATATTATCTGCCCATCTTTTGATGGGCAGATTTTAATATATTGTAGTTAATAAAATATATTTTTACATAACAGATTATTTATATTAAATTTGCTTAGTAATTATTTTTTTAATATAGTTATTTTTTGTTAAGTTAAGATGAGACC
>NZ_JADPIE010000009.1:19589-110279 GCF_015666175.1 Halonatronomonas betaini
CGGAGCAATCCCGGAGCAATCCCGGAGCAATCCCGGAGCAATCCCGGAGCAATCCCGGAGCAATCCCGGAGCAATCCCGGAGCAATCCTGGAGAAGACCTGGAGTAATTCTGGATTTGATATGAATCTTTTCACCGATTTTTATTTTATTATTTTATGTTGGCTTTATTTAATTTTGTATATTACTCATTTTACTATAAAATAAATTTGAAATCTCTTGACTTTTTAAATGGACTATGATAATATTATTAATTGTCGATAACTTTATATATATATCGTATAATATTGAATAATTATAATTTTTGAATGTGATGATAAGGATGATATATCAACTCTTTATAATTACATTCTTTTTGTTATCTAAAATATATTTTCAAATATCTTGGTAATTAGACTTTAATTTAATCCGGGGGTGCGAAAATGGCGTTACCGAGAAACAAACATAGTTTTTCGAAGATAGGCAATGCGAAAGAATTGCCAAATTTAATTTACACGCAGTTGAACTCTTACCAGTGGTTTTTAGAGGAAGGATTGGAGCAGGTTTTTTCTGAAATCTCTCCAATTGAAGATTTTTCAGAGAACCTTGTATTGGAGTTTGTTGATTATCGCTTAGAAGATCCAAAGTATACTGTTCAGGAGTGCAGGGATAGGGATGATACTTATTCTGCGCCTTTACAGGTGAAAGTTCGTTTGATTAATAAGGAAACAGGTGAGGTTAAGGAACAGGAAGTGTTTATGGGAGACTTCCCATTGATGACAGATAAAGCTACTTTTATTATTAATGGGGCAGAAAGAGTTGTGGTTAATCAGCTGGTAAGGTCTTCTGGAGTTTATTTTGATGATGAGAGAGTAAAAGATGGTAGAAGACTGATCAATGGTAGTATTATACCTAATAGAGGGGCCTGGATAGAGTTTGAATATGATAAAAAGAGAATAATTTCTGTCAGGGTTGATCGAGCAAGAAAGATGCCATCTACTGTATTATTTAGAGCCCTCGGTTATTCTACTGATTCAGAATTGATTGATTTATTAGGAGATCATAAAGTTATTCATGATACTCTAGAAAGAGATAGTACTGAAAGTAAAGAAGAGGCTTTGATTGAATTATATAAGAAATTACGTCCAGGAGAGCCTCCTACAGTTGAAAGTGCCAGTAATTTGATTAATTCAATGTTTTTTGATCCGAAAAGATATGACCTGGCTTATGTAGGTAGATATAAGATAAATAAGAAATTAGAGCTTGATATTGATCCGAAAATGCGGCAGCTTGATGAGAAAGATATCATTGAAACTGCCAGATATATTGTTAAATTAATAGATAATGATCCTGATGCTTATATTGATGATATCGATCATTTAGGGAATAGACGTTTAAAGACTGTTGGGGAATTACTCCAAAATCAGTTTAGAATTGGTCTTTCTAGAATGGAACGTGTTGTTAGAGAGCGGATGACCATTCAAGATATTGATGTAGTTACTCCCCAGGCTCTGATTAATACCAGGCCTGTTGTTGCTTCTGTTCAGGAGTTTTTTGGTAGCAGTCAGTTATCACAGTTTATGGATCAAACTAATCCATTATCTGAATTAACTCATAAGAGAAGAATTAGTGCACTTGGCCCTGGTGGTTTAAGTAGAGAAAGGGCTGGTTTTGATGTACGTGATGTTCATCACTCTCATTATGGAAGAATTTGTCCTATAGAAACACCGGAGGGCCCTAATATCGGTCTTATAGGTTCTATGGGGACATATTCAAAGACTAATGAGTTTGGATTTTTAATGACACCTTATCGGAAAGTTGAAGATGGTAAGGTTACGGATCAGATTGATTACCTGACTGCTGATGAAGAGGATAAGGTTACTGTTGCTCAGGCTAATGCACCTTTAAAAGATAATGGTGAATTTAAAAATGATTTAGTTGTATCAAGGAGAAGGGGAGATATAGTTGAAATTTCTCCTGAAAAAGTGGATTATATGGATGTTTCTCCTAAACAGCTTGTTGGTGTATCTGCCGCTTTAATTCCTTTCTTAGAAAATGATGATGCTAACCGTGCATTAATGGGAGCAAATATGCAGAGGCAGGCTGTTCCTTTAATGAATACTGATGCTCCTGTAGTTGCTACAGGAATTGAGGAAAAGGCTGCTAAAGATTGTGGTGCTGTCCAGTTAGCTGAAAAATCAGGTGAAGTTACAAGGGTAACTGGAAGTAAGGTTATAATTAAAAATGATGATGGGTCTACTAGCTCTTATAAATTAATGAAATTCGAAAGGTCCAATCAGGGTAGTTGTATGAATCAGAAGCCTATCGTTTCTAGAGGAGATAGGGTTGAAAAAGGAGATATCATTGCAGATGGACCCTCTATTGATCAGGGTGAATTAGCATTAGGCAGGAATTCTTTAATTGCTTTTATGCCCTGGGAAGGATATAATTATGAGGATGCTATCTTAATTAGTGAAAAACTTGTAAAGGAAGATGCTTTTACTTCTATTCATATTGAAGAACATGAAGCTGAATCTAGAGATACAAAGCTTGGACCTGAGGAAATCACAAGAGATATTCCTAATGTTGGCGATGATGCTCTTAAAGACCTCGATGAAAGAGGAATTATAAGAGTTGGCGCTGAAGTAAAAGAAGGGGATATTCTAGTTGGTAAAGTCACTCCAAAGGGTGAGACTGAGCTATCAGCTGAAGAAAGACTATTAAGAGCTATTTTTGGCGAAAAAGCTAGAGAGGTTAGAGATACTTCTTTAAAAGTGCCACATGGTGAAAAGGGTATTGTGGTTGATGTTAAGGTCTTTTCTAGAGAAGCTGGAGATGAACTTAAACCAGGTGTTAATAAATTAGTTAGAGTTTATGTAGCTGCTAAACGTAAGATTGATGTTGGCGATAAGATGGCCGGACGTCATGGTAACAAGGGTGTTATTTCCAGGATTTTACCTGAAGAAGATATGCCATTTTTACCTTCTGGTGAACCTGTAGAAATAGTATTAAATCCACTTGGGGTTCCATCCAGAATGAATATAGGACAGGTTCTAGAGACTCACTTAGGTATGGCTGCTAAGGCTTTAGGGCTTCATACAGAAACTCCTGTTTTTGATGGTGCTACTGAATCCGAAGTTGAAGACATGCTTGAAAAAGCCGGGTTTAATAGAGATGGTAAAACGGTTCTTTATGATGGTAGAACAGGAGAACCATTTGATAATAGAGTTACAGTTGGATATATGTATATTTTAAAACTTCATCATTTAGTTGATGATAAGATTCATGCCAGATCAACAGGACCATACTCATTGGTTACACAGCAGCCTCTCGGTGGAAAAGCGCAATTTGGAGGTCAGAGATTTGGTGAGATGGAGGTCTGGGCTCTTGAAGCTTATGGTGCAGCATATACCTTGCAGGAAATGCTGACAGTCAAATCTGATGATGTTGTTGGCCGTGTTAAGACTTATGAATCTATTGTTAAGGGAGATAATATACCTGAACCAGGGATTCCAGAGTCATTTAAGGTATTAATAAAAGAGATGCAGAGTTTAGGACTTGATGCAAAAATATTTACAGAAAATGAAGAGGAATTAAAGATTGCTGAAGATAAAGAATTAAGTGAAACAAGTAAACACTTAGGACTTGATGATGGACTTGCAGATAAAGAGGAAAGAGAAAATCATGACGATGAGTAATAATTCTGGTCAAGAAAGGGGAGAGGCCCTTGCTTAACGTCAATAATTTTGATTCGATGAAAATTGGGATTGCTTCTACAAAGGAAATTAGGGACTGGTCTCGAGGTGAGGTAACAAAACCTGAGACTATTAATTATAGGACTTTAAAGCCTGAGAAAGACGGGCTTTTCTGTGAGAAGATTTTTGGTCCTACAAAGGATTTTGAATGTCACTGTGGCAAATACAAACGAGCTCGTTATAAAGGAGTCGTTTGTGATAGATGTGGGGTCGAAGTAACTAGAGCTAAGGTTAGAAGAGAGAGAATGGGGCACATTGAGCTTGCAGCCCCTTGCACACATATATGGTTCTTCAAAGGGATTCCGAGCCGTTTAGGGCTAATAACTGATATGTCACCAAGAGCTCTAGAGAAGGTTATCTATTTTGTTTCATATATAGTAACCGATCCTAAAGATACTAATTTAAGTTATAAACAGCTGTTATCTGAGTCAGAATATAGAGAAGCCAGGAATAAGTTTGGTAAAGGCTTTGATGCTGGCATGGGTGCTCAGGCTGTTAGAGAGATATTAACTAAAATAGATGTTGACAAAGAAGTTCAGGAACTCAAAAAAGAGGTTCAAGATAACTCAGGACAAAGAAGGAAAAGGGCTGTAAGAAGACTCGAAGTTATGAGTGGTTTGCAGGATTCTGGAATGGATCCTGGTTGGCTTGTGATGGAAGCTATACCTGTTATACCACCTGACCTAAGACCAATGGTTCAGCTCGATGGTGGTAGATTTGCAACATCAGACTTAAATGATCTATATAGAAGAGTTATTAATAGAAATAATAGGTTGAAAAGGCTTCTTGAATTAGGTGCTCCTGAAATTATAATAAGAAATGAGAAAAGAATGCTTCAGGAAGCAGTTGATGCATTAATTGATAATGGTAGAAGGGGAAGACCTGTTACAGGTGCTGGTAATCGCCCACTTAAATCTTTAAGTGATATGCTTAAAGGTAAGCAGGGCCGTTTCAGGCAGAATCTGCTTGGGAAAAGGGTTGATTATTCTGGTAGATCTGTAATTGTAGTTGGACCTGAATTAAAGATGCATCAATGTGGATTGCCTAAAAAGATGGCTTTAGAATTGTTTAAGCCATTTGTTATGAAGGAATTAGTAGAACATGGATTAGCCCATAATATTAAAAATGCCAAAAAGATGGTTGAAGATGTACATGATGAAGTCTGGGGAGTTTTAGAGGATGTCATAGAAGATCATCCTGTATTACTAAATAGAGCTCCGACTTTACACAGACTTGGTATTCAGGCATTTGAGCCAGTACTTGTAGAGGGTAAAGCGATAAAACTTCATCCCCTTGTCTGTCCGGCATATAATGCTGACTTTGATGGAGATCAGATGGCTGTACACTTACCACTTTCTGCTGAAGCTCAAGCTGAGGCAAGGTTGTTAATGCTATCTACTACAAATATTTTAACACCTTCAGATGGTAGTCCTATAACTATTCCAACGCAAGATATGGTATTAGGTATTTTCTATTTAACAACTATGAAAGAAGGACTGAAAGGCGAAGGCAAAGCCTTTGCAACAACAAATGAAGCTATTCGTGCTCATGAAAATGATAAAATTAAGTTACAGTCAAAAATAAAAGTTCGTTTTAATGGCGAGATAGTTACAACTACAGTTGGTAGAATTATCTTTAATGAAGCTTTACCAGATGAAATGCCTTTTGTAAATGAGAGACTAGGTAAAAGTGAAGTTGAAGAAGTAATAGCTGACATGCATGAAGATTATGGGAATGATATAACTGCTACTGTTCTTGATAAGATTAAAGAATTAGGTTTTTATTATTCCACTATATCAGGCATTTCAATAGCTGTACATGATGCTGCTGTTCCAGAAGCTAAAACTAAAATAATTGAAGATGCTGAAGATAAAGTTTATCAGATTGAAGACCATTATCGTCGTGGTGCTATTACTGAAGATGAAAGGTATCAGAAGGTCGTTAATATCTGGGAGAATGCAAAGGACGATGTTACAGGAGCATTACTTGAACATCTAACAGAAGAGAATAATATTTATATAATGGCTATCTCAGGTGCGAGAGGTAGTACATCTCAGATATCTCAGCTTGCAGGTATGAGAGGTCTGATGGCTGATCCTTCTGGTAGAATTATTGATATACCTATAAGATCTTCCTTTAGAGAAGGTCTTGATGTACTTGAATATTTCTTATCTTCTCATGGTGCAAGAAAAGGTCTTGCAGATACTGCATTAAGAACTGCAGATTCAGGATACCTAACAAGAAGGCTAGTTGATGTTTCCCAGGATGTAATAGTTCGGGAAGAAGATTGTGGCACTGACAAAGGAATAGAAGTTAGCGCAATTGGCGGAAATGATGAGACAGCTATTGAAACATTAGCTGAGAGATGTATTGGCAGAATTGCAGCTGAAAATGTCAAGGATCCAGATACTGATGAAATTATTGTTGATAAAAATCAGTATATTGATAAAAAATTAATGAAGAAAATTACTGAAGCTGGAATTGAAAAAGTTAGGATTAGAACTGTCTTGACCTGCGAAACCAAACATGGGGTTTGCCAGAAATGTTATGGCCGCAACCTAACAGATGGTAACATTGTTGAAGTTGGTGAAGCAATAGGAATAATAGCTGCTCAGTCAATTGGTGAACCTGGCACTCAGCTGACTATGAGGACTTTTCACACTGGTGGAGTTGCTGGTGATGATATAACACAGGGTCTTCCAAGAGTTGAAGAGTTGTTTGAAGGTCGTTCACCTAAAGGCCAGGCAATAATTACAGAAAAAACTGGTGAAACAAAGGTAATAGAAAAGAAAAATTCAACTAAGGTAGTAGTTCAAAATAAGGATACTAAGAAGACTTATCAAATACCTTATGGATCTAAATTAAAAATTAATGAGGGAGACCATGTGACTGCTGGTGATAAATTGACTGATGGACCTGTTGACCCTAATATTATTTTAAAAATAAAAGGAGAGAGAAGGGCACAACAGTATCTATTAGAGGAAGTTCAGAATGTTTATCGTTCACAGGGTGTAGAGATTAATGATAAGCATATTGAGGTTATCATTAGACAGATGCTTAAAAAGGTTAAGGTAGTTTCATCTGGCGACACAGATCTATTGCCTGGAAGTATGATCAATAGATTTGAGTTTAAAGAAGCTAATGACAAAGTGATAGAGAAAGGGTTGGAGCCTGCAGAGGCTAAGCCTACTCTGTTAGGTATTACCAAGGCTTCTTTAGCTACAGATAGCTTTTTATCTGCTGCTTCATTTCAGGAAACGACCAGGGTATTAACTGAGGCCTCTTTAGAAGGAAAGGTTGATCCTCTAATTGGTCTTAAGGAAAATGTGATTATTGGACAGCTGATTCCAGCAGGTACAGGTATGAAGTATTATAGAGATATAGAGATATTAGATGATAATGATCAACCATTAACTGGTTTTACTGAAGATAGTTCAGATTATGAAAATTAATCTTGATAACAGTTGACAACTACTCGCTAAGATGTTATTATATTTTAGTGTATGCGAATTATCCTTGTTGTTAAGGTTAAGATAGATTTATTGTAAAAATTAATTACAGTAGGGTAGGCGGCAAGAAAAGCCGCTGCTTCTGCTGTATTATTAAACCTGGGAAGGAGGTGGAGCTGAATGCCAACAATTAACCAGCTTATACGTAAAGGAAGAGATAGTGTCAGCAAGAAAAAATCAGCCCCTGCATTAGAAGGTTGCCCACAGAAGAGGGGTGTTTGTACAAGAGTATATACTGCAACACCAAAGAAGCCTAACTCTGCTTTACGTAAGATTGCCCGGGTTAGATTGACCAATGGTAAAGAAGTTACAGCTTATATTCCTGGAATCGGTCATAATTTACAGGAGCACTCCGTAGTTTTAGTTAGGGGTGGTAGAGTTAAAGACTTACCGGGTGTTAGATATCATATTGTTAGAGGAACTTTAGATACTGCAGGTGTAGAAGATAGAAAACAGGGAAGATCAAAATATGGTGTAAAAAAACCTAATTAATATATAATATATGAGTTGAAAGTTTTAAATTATTATGTAAAGGGGGGTTGAAGATGAGAAAAAATCGTGCTGAAAGAAGAACTGTTAAACCAGATCCAGTATATAATGATGTAATTATAAATAGAATCATAAATAAAATTATGCTAGATGGAAAGAAGAGTTTAGCTGAAAAAGTTGTTTATGAAGCTTTAGATATAGTTTCTGAAGAAACTGGTGAGGAGCCATTAGAGGTTGTAAAAGAAGCATTAGATAATATTATGCCTGTTCTTGAGGTTAGATCAAGAAGAGTAGGTGGTTCTAATTATCAGGTTCCAGTGGAAGTTGATGAAAATCGTAAGTTGAGTTTAGGTTTGCGCTGGTTTGTTCAGTCAACAAGAAAACGTGGAGAGCGGACAATTGTAGAAAGAGTAGCAGGAGAATTAATGGATGCATATAATAATACAGGTGGAGCAGTAAGAAAGAAAGAAGAAGTACACCGCATGGCAGAAGCTAACCGGGCTTTTGCTCACTACAGGTGGTAAACAAAGTTGCGCCTGAAAGTTTTTGTAAGGAGGGAGTATAATGGCCCGACAATTCCCGTTGAAAAAAACGAGAAACATTGGGATAATGGCACATATAGATGCTGGTAAAACAACAACAACAGAGAGAATGTTATATTATACAGGTAGAGTTCATAAGATGGGTGAAACCCATGATGGTGCTTCAGTTATGGATTGGATGGAGCAAGAGCAGGAGAGAGGAATTACTATAACCTCTGCTGCAACAACTTGTCAATGGCAAAATCATAGAATAAACATTATAGATACGCCCGGACATGTTGACTTTACTGTTGAGGTTGAGAGATCTCTTAGAGTTTTAGATGGAGCTATTGCTTTATTTTGTTCAGTTGGCGGTGTTGAGCCCCAATCTGAAACAGTCTGGAGACAGGCAGATAAATATAAGGTTCCAAGAATTGCTTTTGTAAATAAAATGGATAGAATGGGTGCTGATTTCTTTAGAGTCGTTGAAATGATGCGAGAGAGATTAGGCGCTAATGCAATTCCTATTCAGATTCCTATGGGCTCCGAAGATGAATTTGAAGGAGTTATAGATTTAATTACAATGGAAAGTATTGTCTATGAAGACGAATTAGGGATTGAGTATAATCGTCAGGAAATACCTGATGAATATAAAGAAATTGCTGAGGAAAAAAGAGAGCAATTATTAGAAGCATTATCAGATGAAAATGATGAGTTAATGATGATGTATTTAGAGGGTGAAAAGATTCCGGAAGAAGAAATTAATGAGACTTTAAGAAAAGCCGTTTTGAATGTTTCAGTTATTCCGGTCTTGTGTGGTTCAGCCTTTAAAAATAAAGGTGTGCAGCTTTTGTTAGATGCAGTAATTGATTTTATGCCTTCTCCAGTGGATGTTCCTCCGGTACAGGGTATTAACCCTGAGACGGAAGAGGAAGACACAAGAATGGCAGACGATGATGCTCCTTTTTCAGCTCTTGCATTCAAGATCATGTCAGACCCCTATGTAGGTAAACTAGCCTTCTTTAGGGCTTATTCAGGCAAGCTTGAAGCAGGATCTTATATATATAACTCGTCTACAGGCAAAAAGGAAAGAATAGGTAGGATACTTCAGATGCATGCTAATCGCCGTGAAGAAAGAGACATGGTTTATGCAGGTGATTTAGCCGCTGCTGTAGGATTGAAAAATACCAGCACAGGAGATACACTTTGTGATGAAGATAATCCTATAGTATTGGAATCAATGGAGTTTCCAGAACCAGTTATTTCAGTTGCAATAGAACCTAAAAGTCAAGCAGACCAGGATAAATTAGGAGAAGCTCTTCAAAAGCTTGCAGAAGAGGATCCTACTTTTCAGGTTAAGACTGACGAAGAGACTGGCCAGACCTTGATAAAAGGAATGGGAGAACTTCATTTAGAGGTTATAATAGACAGGTTATTAAGAGAGTTTAAAGTTGATGCCAACATTGGTAAACCAAGAGTTTCTTATAGAGAGACTATTTCCAAAAAGGTTGAAGATGTTCATGGTAAGTTCATTCGCCAGAGTGGTGGACGTGGTCAATATGGTCATGTTGTTATTGATCTTGAACCTATGCCTGAAGGTGGAGGCTTTGAATTTGAAGATAAGATAGTAGGAGGAGCAATTCCAAAAGATTATATATCATCTGTTGAAGATGGTATAAAAGAAGCTATGGAAAATGGTATAATTGCTGGTTATCCAGTTGTAGATGTTAAAGTCACTTTAAAAGATGGTAGTTATCATGATGTTGATTCATCTGAAATGGCATTTAAAATTGCAGGTTCAATTGGTTTTAGAGAAGCAAGCCAAAAAGCTTCACCAATTATTTTAGAGCCCGTCATGGAAGTTGAAGTTGTAACTCCTGAAGAGTATATGGGTGATGTTATGGGAGACCTTAATGGTCGTAGAGGCCAAATTGAAGGTATGGAGCCAAGAAATACTGCGCAAGTAATAAAGGCAATGGTTCCTTTAGCCGAAATGTTTGGTTATGCTACAGATCTTCGCTCTAAGACTCAGGGAAGAGCAACTTATACAATGCAATTCTCACATTATGAGAAGACGCCGAAAAATATTGCTAAAGAAATTATTGGAGACTAATCAAAGGGAGGATGAGAAAGAATGGCAAAGGAAAAGTTTGAGAGAACGAAGCCCCATATTAACATAGGAACAATAGGGCATGTTGATCATGGGAAGACAACATTAACAGCAGCAATCACATCTGTACTGGCAAATTATGGTGGTGCAGAGGTTAGAGCATTTGATACAATAGATAATGCTCCAGAGGAAAAAGAACGTGGGATAACAATAGCGACATCCCATGTTGAGTATGAGACAGAGGAAAGACATTATGCCCATGTTGATTGTCCAGGACATGCTGACTATGTAAAGAATATGATTACAGGTGCAGCACAGATGGATGGAGCTATTTTGGTAGTATCAGCAGCAGACGGTCCAATGCCTCAGACAAGAGAGCATATTTTATTAGCCCGTCAGGTAGGTGTGCCAAGTATAGTAGTATTTTTAAACAAAGCAGACATGGTAGAAGATGAAGAGTTAATAGAGTTAGTTGAGATGGAAGTAAGAGATTTATTAAATGAGTATGACTTCCCAGGAGACGATATACCTGTGGTAGTAGGATCAGCTTTAAAAGCAATGGAGAGTAGCGATCCTGATGGTGAATGGGGTAAGAAGATTATAGAATTGATGGAGCATGTTGATTCTTATATACCAGAGCCAAAAAGAGATAAAGACAAAGCATTTATAATGCCTATAGAAGATGTCTTTAGTATAACTGGTAGAGGAACAGTAGCTACCGGTCGTGTAGAGAGAGGAACACTGCATCCAGGAGATGAAGTGGAGATTATAGGTATAAAAGAGACAACAGAGACAGTAGTAACAGGGGTAGAGATGTTCCGTAAGCTACTTGATGAGGCAGTAGCAGGAGACAATATAGGAGCATTATTAAGAGGTGTAAAAAGAGATGAGATTGAAAGAGGCCAGGTATTAGCTGAGCCAGGAAGTATAACACCTCACACAAGATTTAAGGCTGAAGTTTATGTATTATCAAAAGATGAGGGTGGAAGACATACACCATTTTTTGATGGATATAGACCACAGTTTTTCTTCCGGACAACAGATGTGACAGGAAATATTAGGTTACCAGAAGGAGTAGAGATGGTAATGCCAGGAGATAACATTGAGATGGAAGGCGAACTGATTACTCCGATAGCGATGGAAGAAGGACTAAGATTTGCTATCCGTGAGGGTGGCCATACTGTTGGTGCTGGTGTTGTAACAGATATTGTTGAGTAAGTTATTTTTAAAATAGAAAAAGTGGGAGGTTAGCTCCTCTGCTTTTTCTATCTTTATTTAATTTTCATCAGCCTCTATAGGAATAAAGGAGGGAAGAGAATGCCCAAACATGAAAAAATTAGAATTAAATTAAAAGCATATGAGCATGAACTTTTAGATAAATCTGCAGAAAAGATTGTATCGACTGCGGAAAGAACTGGAGCAAATATTTCAGGTCCAGTTCCTTTACCGACAGAAAGAGAGATATTTACAGTTTTGAGATCACCTCATGTTCATAAGGATGCTAGAGAACAGTTTGAAATGAGAACACATAAAAGGCTAATAGATATATTAAAGCCAAACTCTAAGACTGTTGATGCATTAATGAGGTTAGATCTACCTGCAGGGGTTAATATAGAAATTAAATTATAAGATTTTTTGTATGATTGGAGGTGTATTATAAATGTCCAAAAGTTTAATAGGGAAAAAATTAGGGATGACTCAAGTTTTTAGTGAAAGTGGAGAGTCGGTTCCTGTTACTGTTATAGAAGCTGGTCCATGTGTTGTAACACAGGTTAAAACTGAAGAAAAAGATGGTTACTCAGCTGTACAGCTTGCTTATGGTGAAGTTAAGCCTAATAAAATCAATAAACCTCAGAAAGGTATATTTGAAAAATTAGGTGTTAAACCAAAAAAGCATATTAAAGAATTTAGGAATCTTAATTTTGAAAATGTTGAGCCTGGAGATAAATTAACAGTTGATCAATTTGAAGCTGGAGATCTAGTAAATGTATCTGGTGTTTCTAAAGGTAAGGGCTTTGCTGGTAATGTCAAAAGACATAATCATGCAACTGGTCCTAAAACCCATGGTTCAAGAGCTTATAGGATTCCAGGATCTATCGGAGCTACTGATGCTTCAAGGGTCTTTAAAGGTCAAAAATTACCAGGAAGAATGGGCCATGACCAAGTTCAAATGGAAAATCTTCAGATTGTAAAAGTAATGAAAGAAGATAATGTTTTACTTGTTAAGGGTTCTATTCCTGGCCCTAAAAAAGGCATTATAACTATTGAAAGCATAGACTAATACTCTGGCTAGGAAGGAGGAGATTTTGAATGCCCGAATTAAGTATATATAATAGTAGCGGCAATGAAGTTGAAAAAGTAAGTTTAAATAAAGAGATTTTTGAAGAAAATGTTAATGAGCATGTTGTTCATGAAGCAGTAACTGCTCAATTAGCTGCAAAAAGACAAGGTAATGCTTCCACTAAAGGTCGTAGTGAAGTTCGTGGCGGTGGAAGAAAGCCCTGGAGACAGAAGGGGACTGGGCGAGCAAGACATGGTAGTATTCGATCACCATTATGGGTTGGTGGTGGAATAACTTTTGGCCCTAAACCAAGAAGTTATAAGAAAAAGATTAATAGGAAAACTAAAAAGCTTGCTATAAGATCAGTTTTAACTGCAAAAGCAAATGCAGAAGAACTATTAATTATAGATGAGTTATCATTTGATAGACCAAGAACTAAAGATGCTACAGAAATTTTAAGTAATTTAAATCTAAGTGATAAAAAGGTCTTATTTGTATTACCTGAGAAAGATAAAAATGCTTATTTATCAATTAGAAATATAGCTAATGCAAAGACTATGGTATTAGATGGATTAAATGTTTATGATCTATTAAATAATGATATGGTTGTAATTCCTCAAGCGGCTTTAGATAAATTAGAGGAGGTGCTCTTAAATGGATAATGCACGTGATATTATAATTTCACCTCTGATTTCAGAAAAGACCATGAAATTAATGGAAGAAAATAATGCATATACTTTTAAAGTGGCCAAAAAAGCAAACAAGATTCAAATTAGACAGGCCATAGAAGAGATCTTTAATGTGAAAGTAGTTAAAGTGAATACTATGAACATGAAGGGTAAAAGAAAGAGATTAGGTTTTACTGAAGGAAAAAGACCTGATTGGAAGAAAGCAATTATCAGACTTGATGATGGAGATAGTATTGAAATATTTGAAGGTGTTTAATAAATAATAAAGGAGGGTGAAGTTATGGCTATCAAAAAATTTAAGCCGACCACTCCTTCCCGGAGATATATGACTGTTTCTGATTTTAAAGAGCTGACTACTAAAGAACCTGAAAAGAGCTTGTTGGCTCCACTAAAAAAATCAGGAGGTAGAAACTCAAACGGTAGAATTACATCTCGTAGACGGGGTGGAGGACACAAGAGAAAATATAGAATTATTGATTTTAAAAGAGACAAAGATGGCATTCCTGCAAAGGTTAAGACCATAGAATATGATCCTAATAGATCTGCCAGAATTGCATTATTAACTTATCATGATGGCGAAAAGAGATATATTTTGGCTCCTAATAAAGTTGAAGTTGGTGATACATTAGAAACTGGATCTGGTGCTGATATTAAGCCAGGTAATGCACTTCAACTTCAAGATATGCCTGTTGGTACAATTGTTCATAATATCGAGATGCAGCCAGGTAAAGGTGGACAAATTGCAAGATCTGCTGGAGCTATGGCACAGATACTCGCCAAAGAAGGAAATTACTGTCATATTAAAATGCCATCAGGAGAAGTTCGCTTAATAAGAAAAGAATGTAAAGCAACTGTTGGTCAGGTAGGAAATATTGAGCATGAAAATATTGTTATTGGTAAAGCAGGACGTTCACGCTGGTTAGGAAGAAGGCCAAAGGTAAGAGGTGTAGTTATGAATCCTCACGATCATCCACATGGTGGTGGTGAAGGTAAATCACCTGCTGGTAGACATCCGGTAACTCCTTGGGGACAGAAAACCATGGGTAAGAAAACAAGAAAAACTAAAAAATCTGATGAATATATTATTAAATCCCGCAAGGCTAAAAAACGCTAAAGCGGAAAGGGGGATTTAAACTTGGGTAGATCACTTAAAAAAGGACCATTTGTAGAAGAAAAATTAATGGCAAAGATTGATGAAATGAATGAAAGCGGTCAGAAGAAAGTTGTTAAAACCTGGTCGAGGAGTTCAACAATCTTTCCAGAAATGGTCGGTCATACAATTGCTGTTCATGATGGTAGAAAACATGTACCAATTTATATTACAGAAGAAATGGTTGGTCATAAACTAGGAGAATTTGCTCCTACTAGAATTTTTAGATCACACAGTAGACACTCAGAGAGATCAACAGCTCTTAAATAAATAATTATAGTTTTGTTTTAAATAAGGGGTGATAAAATGGAAGCTAAAGCAATTGCAAAGCATGTTAGAATGTCCCCACGCAAAGCCAGGCAGGTTATTGATCTGGTTAGAGGAAAAGATGTGGGAGACGCTATCGCAATTTTAAAGAATACTCCAAAGAGAGCATCAAAAACAATAGAAAAAGTTGTTAATTCAGCAATTGCAAATGCTGAAAACAATCATGATATGATTGTTGAAGATTTGTATGTATCAGAAGCATATGTTGATGAAGGTCCAACAATGAAAAGATTTAGACCAAGAGCTATGGGCCAGGCATCAATGATTAGGAAAAGAACAAGTCATATTACTATTAAATTAAAAGAGAAAAAGGAGGGATAATTTTGGGTCAGAAAGTAAATCCCCACGGACTTCGTGTTGGTGTAATAAAAG
Source organism: Halonatronomonas betaini (assembly GCF_015666175.1). Lineage (NCBI taxonomy): Bacteria > Bacillati > Bacillota > Clostridia > Halanaerobiales > Halarsenatibacteraceae > Halonatronomonas > Halonatronomonas betaini. The sequence goes on from NZ_JADPIE010000009.1 coordinate 34,769, forward strand.
ATTGGGATGCTAAATGGTATGCAGATAAAAATGATTATTCAGAGTTACTTCATGAAGATATTGAAGTAAGAAAACATATTAAAGAGAAAATGTTTGACTCTGGAATATCAAGAATTGTTATTGAAAGAGCTGCAAAAAGACTTAAAATAGATATTCATACTGCTAGACCAGGAATGGTAATTGGTCGTGGTGGTTCTGAAGTAGATGCTTTAAGACAGGATATTGAAAGCATGACTGGGAAAAATGTTCAAATCAATGTGGTTGAAGTGGATAACCCTGATATGGATGCTCAGTTAGTTGCTGAGAATATTGCTTCACAGTTATTAAAGCGTGTTTCATTTAGAAGAGCTATGAAACAGGCTATGAATAGAGCCATGAGATTAGGTGCTGAAGGATTTAGAGTGCAAAGTAGCGGTAGATTAGGCGGTGCCGAAATGGCAAGAAGAGAAGGATATAGTGAAGGAAGTGTTCCTCTTCATACTTTAAGAGCGGATATAGATTATGGTTTTGCAGAATCTAAAACAACCTATGGTACAATAGGTGTTAAAGTATGGATTAACAAAGGTGAAATACTTCCAGAAGTTGAAGAAGACTAAAAGTATTAATCATAGGAAGGAGGCAACAGTATGCTTGTCCCAAAGAGAGTAAAACATCGTAAGCAACACAGAGGGCGGATGAAGGGAAAAGCCCAAAGAGGTACAAAAGTAACTTTTGGAGAATATGGACTTCAGGCTTTAGAACCAGCCTGGATAACTAATAGACAAATTGAGGCTGCCCGGATTGCCTTAACAAGATATATAAAAAGAGGCGGAAAAGTATGGGTGAAGATTTTTCCAGATAAGCCTATAACAGCTAAGCCTGCTGAAACAAGAATGGGTAGTGGTAAAGGTGCAGTTGAAAAATGGGTTGCAGTCGTAAAACCTGGTAGAATAATGTTTGAATTAGCTGGTATTGATGAAGAGATTGCACGTGAAGCTATGAGGTTAGCAGCACATAAACTACCAATCAAAACTAAATTTGTTGCCAGAGATGGTGGTGAATCCAATGAGAGTTAATGAATTAAGAGATTTAACTGATATGGAATTAGAGCAGAAATTAGATGAATTTAAAGAAGAACTTTTTAATCTTCGTTTTCAGCATGCAACTGCTCAATTGGATAATCCGATGAGAATCAGAGAGGTCAAAAGGATTATTGCAAGAATTAAAACAATTTTAAGAGAAAGAGAACTAGGTATACGACAGGAAGCTTAGTTTAAGCTGGAAGGAGGTTTATTATGGAAGCTCAAAGAAATGAGAGAAAAGAAAGAATCGGTTTTGTTGTTAGCAACAAAATGGATAAAACTGTTACCGTTGCTATTGAACGGAGAAAACAGCATCCAATGTATAAAAGAGTTATTAAACGTTCTAAAAAATATAAAGCCCATGATGAAAATAATGAATGTAATGAAGGCGATAAAGTAAGAATTGTTGAAACACGGCCTTTAAGCAAAACAAAAAGATGGCGTGTTACTGAAATATTAGAAAAAGCCAAGTAAATAAACGGAATAGAGGGGTGATTTAAATGATTCAAGCAGAATCTCGCCTAAAAGTTGCAGATAACTCTGGCGCCCGTGAGTTGCTTTGCATTAAAGTTCCAGGTGGTAGCAAGAAGAAATATGCTGGTGTAGGCGAAAAGATTATATGTAGTGTAAAAGAAGCAATTCCTGAAGGGATGGTAAAAAAAGGTGAAGTAGTAACAGCACTGGTTGTGAGGACAAAAAAAGCAACTAAAAGGCCTGATGGCTCATATATTAAATTTGATGAAAATGCTGCTGTTATTATCGATGATCTAGATAACCCTAAAGGAACAAGAATTTTCGGTCCAGTTACTAGGGAATTAAGAGATCAGAACCATATGAAGATTGTATCCCTAGCACCGGAAGTATTATAGTTAAAGGAGGGGTACTAGGTGAAAATCAAAAAAGGTGACCAGGTTGAAGTTATTACTGGCAAAGATAAAGGAAAACGTGGCGAAGTTTTAACTGTTGATAGAAAGAAAAATCGGGTTGTTGTAGAAGGCGTTAATATAGTGCATAGACACATGCGCCCAAGCCAAGATAATCCACAGGGTGGAATAATTGAAAACGAAGCCCCTATACATGCATCAAATGTAATGGTTGTTTGTGCGGCCTGTGATGAGAAAAGCCGTTTAGGTTATAAAAATTTAGATAGTGGTGAAAAAGTTCGTTATTGCAAAAAATGTGATGAAACGATAGAATAACTGCTGGATGAAAGGAGGTCAGTGATATGACAGTTTTAGCAAATCAATATCGTGAAGAAATAAGGCCAGCTTTAAAAGAAGCTTTTGGTTATGATAATATAATGGAAGTTCCAGAATTAAAGAAGATTACTGTAAATGTTGGTTTAGGAGATGCTAAAGAAGATCCTAAACTCTTAGATACAGTTGTTGATGAGATTGCAAGGATTACTGGTCAACAGCCAACTGTTACTAGAGCTAAGAAAGCTATAGCTAACTTTAAAATTCGTGAAGGCATGCCTGTTGGTTTAAAAGTTACTTTAAGGGATAAGTTGATGTATGAATTTCTATATAAATTAATTAATGTAACTATGCCCCGTATTCGAGATTTTAGAGGTGTATCTGCGAATTCGTTTGATGGAAGAGGCAATTACAGCCTTGGAATAGATAATCATACAGTCTTTCCTGAAATTAAAGTTGATGATGTAGATGTAGTTCATGGTTTACAGATTACAATTGTTACATCAGCTGAAACAGATGAAGAGGCATTTGAATTATTAAGTAGAATGGGGATGCCTTTTAAGAAGTAAATTTTATGAGTTAATATTTAAAAGGAGGGATATTTAGTGGCCCGTAAAGCTTTAATTGAAAAAGCAAACAAAGAACCGAAGTATTCTACAAGGAAAAATAATAGATGTAGCCGATGTGGTAGATCTAGAGCTTATATGAGAAAGTTTGATTTATGCAGAATATGTTTTAGAGAATTAGCACATAAGGGAGAAATACCAGGAGTTAAAAAAGCTAGCTGGTAAATGAAAGGAGGTTTTCTTTATGAACACAGATCCTATTGCTGATATGTTAACCAGAGTTAGAAATGCAAATAATGCAGGTAAGAGTACTGTTAATATTCCTGCTTCTAATATAAAATTAGGTTTAGCTGAAATCTTAAAAGAAGAAGGCTTTGTTAATGATGTGAAAATGATTGAACGTTATCCTCAGAATGATATTAGAGTTTACTTGAAATATGGTGAGGATGACGAAAAAGTAATTACTGGTATCAAAAGAATTAGTAAGCCAGGATTAAGAGTTTATGTTAAAAAAGATGAAATTCCACAGGTCCTTGGTGGATTAGGATTAGCAATTTTGTCTACTTCTCATGGAGTTCTTTCAGATAAAGAAGCTCGTGAAAAGGGAGTAGGCGGAGAAGTTCTCTGTTACGTTTGGTAATATAATGCTAGGAGGTGAATAATATGTCCCGTATAGGTAAATTACCTGTTGAAATACCTGAAAAAGTTAAAGTTGATTTTGATGGTACAACCTTGAAAATTAATGGCCCTAAAGGTGAGTTGAGTAGGGATATTCATGAATTAATAGATTTGGAAATTAATGATGAAGAAATTATCATAAAAAGAAATGGAGAGTCAAAAGATGATCGTTCTCTTCATGGAATGACTAGAAGCCTTATTGAAGGAATGGTAACTGGAGTTGTTGAAGGGTACTCAAAGCAACTAGAGATGGTTGGAGTAGGTTATAATGCTTCAATGCAGGGTAAATCATTGAAAATTGAAGCTGGTTATTCCCATCCAGTAGTCATTGAGCCTTCAGAAAATATAGAGTTTGAAGTTGAAAAGAATAAAATTACAGTTAAAGGTATTGACAAGCAACAAGTAGGTAATGTTGCTGCTCAAGTAAGAGCTGTAAGAGAGCCAGAACCGTATAAGGGTAAGGGCATTAAATATATTGACGAAAGAATCAGAAGAAAAGAAGGAAAAACTGGTTAATATTATTAACTGGCTATGCTCAAAGTTGTTGAAGAAAGGAGTGAAATGTTATGAGTAAGTTGGATAAAAGATCTGCTAGGAAAAGAAGGCATAAAAGAATTAGAAATAAAATTACTGGGACACCTTCTAAACCAAGATTAGCAGTTAAACGCAGTCTTAAAAATATGCATGTTCAATTAATAGATGACTTAAGAGAGATCACTCTTGTTTCAGCGTCGAGTTTAGAACCAGCTATAAAAGATGAGGTTGCTTATGGTGGTAATAAAGAAGCAGCTAAACTGGTTGGGGAACTAGTTGCTGAAAGAGCACTTGAAGAAGGAATTGAGGAAGTTGTATTTGATAGAGCAGGATATAAATATCATGGTAGGGTGAAAGCCCTTGCAGATGCTGCAAGAGAAAATGGATTAAAGTTTTAAGGTGAAGGAGGCGAATTAATGAATAATATTGATCCAAATAAACTAAACCTGGAAGAAAGAGTTGTTGATATTAATAGAGTTTCTAAAGTTGTAAAGGGTGGACGGAGATTTAGCTTTACTGCTTTAGTTGTTGTAGGGAATCAGGATGGTTATGTTGGCGTTGGTTATGGAAAAGCTAATGAAGTTCCTGAAGCAATTAGAAAAGGAATTGACGATGCCAAAAAGAACCTTATTGAAGTTCCTTTAGTTGATAGGACAATACCGCATCAAATTAATGGTATTTTTGGTGCTGGAAATGTCTTATTAAAACCTGCAGCTCCTGGTACAGGAGTAATAGCTGGTGGACCAGTTAGAGCTGTTGTTGAACTAGCTGGAATTAATGATATTTTAACAAAATCACTTGGGACATCTAATCCAATCAATATGGTTAAAGCAGCAATTAATGGATTAGATAGACTAAAGAAGGTTGAAGATGTTGCAAAACTTAGAGGTAAAACTCCAGAAGAAATTACTGGCTAAATATACAGATATGTTAATAAGGAGGTGCTGGTAAATGAAATTGCATAATATTAAGCCGAAAGAAGGTTCAAAAAAGAAGAGACAGAGATGCGGTAGAGGTATTGGCTCTGGTAGAGGTTATACCAGTGGACGAGGAGCTAATGGCCAAAACAGTAGATCTGGAGGAGGAGTTAGGCTTACTTTTGAAGGTGGACAGACTCCTTTATTTAGAAAACTTCCTAAAAGAGGTTTTAATAATAAAAATAAAAAAGATTATACTATTTTAAATGTCTATCAATTAAATGCTTTTAAAGAAGGTACAGAGATTACTCCTGAATTATTAAAAGAAAGTGGATTTGTTAATAATATTGCTTCCAATGGTGTAAAGATTTTAGGAGATGGTGAATTAGATGTAAGTCTTACTGTTAAGGCCAATGCATTTACAGATTCAGCTATCGATAAAATTGAAGCCGCTGGTGGGAAGGCTGAGGTGATATAATTTGCTGAAGGCTCTCAGTAATGTCTTTAAAGTTGAAGAATTGAGAAATAAAGTTTTATTTGTTTTAGGTGTAATGGTTGTATATAGAATTGGTGCTCATATTCCAGTTCCTGGTGTAGATATTGCCAGAGTTCAAGAAATGTTATTTGGTGGAGGAGCTGGAGGTGCCGGGGGAGTTTTTGATTTCCTTGACTTATTTGCTGGTGGTGCTTTAAGTAACTTTTCAATATTTGCTATGAGTATAACACCATACATTACAGCATCAATTATATTACAATTATTGCAGGTTGTAATTCCGCGTTTAGAAGAATTAGCCCGTGAGGGTAGAGAAGGCAAGAAAAAGATTGCTCAATATACTAGATACTTGACTGTTGCACTTGCTTTGGTTCAAGGTTTTGGTATTACCACATATATAAGACAGTTTGGGGCAATTCCTAATCCTTCTATTTTTGATATAATAGTTATTGTTATAAGTCTTACTGCAGGTACTACGTTCTTAATGTGGTTAGGAGAGCAGGTAAATGAATATGGTATCGGTAACGGTATTTCAATATTAATTTTCACTTCCATTATTGCAAGATTCCCATCAGATATAATGGAAACCTGGTCATTGTTTAGAGCTGGTACAGTAACTGCATTCAATTTATTGATATTCCTTATTTTAGCTATAATTATTGTAGCTGGAATAATTTTTGTACAACAGGGCGAGAGAAGAATTCCTGTTCAATATTCAAAAAGAATAGTTGGTAGAAAAGTATATGGTGGGAGAAGCACTCATATTCCAATGAAAGTAAATCAGGCTGGAGTTATGCCAGTAATTTTCGCTTCTTCAGTGCTTTTATTTCCAGGAGTTATAGCTCAAATTCTTCCTTTCGGCTGGGCCGAAGGAATGGCTAATGTTATAAGACCTGGCTCTACATTATATATTGTTTTATATGGTTTACTAACTATGTTTTTCACTTATTTTTATACTGCTATTACATTTAATCCAGAAGAAGTGGCGGATAATATGAAAAAACATGGTGGTTTCATACCAGGTATAAGACCAGGAAGGTCGACTATTAAGTATTTAGATAAAATTTTAGTTAGAGTTACTTTAGTAGGAGCGCTTTTCCTGACTGCTGTTGCACTATTACCATTTGCCATGGAACCATTAACTGGAGTAAATATTGCTTTTGGAGGAACATCATTGCTGATTATGATTGGTGTAGCCTTACAGACTATGCAGCAAATAGAATCACATCTACTAATGCGTCATTATGATGGTTTTATGGAATAGGAGGTAAGCATAAATGAATTTAGTTTTTTTAGGGCTTCCAGGTGCAGGAAAAGGAACCCAGGCCAAAATACTAGCTAATAAATATGACATACCTCATATATCAACTGGAGATATATTTCGTAATGCGATAAAAAATGAGACTCCTTTAGGAGTAAAAGCTAAGGAATATATTGACTCTGGTGAACTGGTTCCAGATGAAGTTACTAATGGTATTGTAAAGGAAAGATTGCAAGATAAAGATTGTAATAAGGGTTTTATATTAGATGGTTATCCAAGAACCCTTGATCAAGTTGAAGCGTTAGATAGTAATCTGGATGACTTTAATAAAAAAATTGATCTAGTTATATATACCAAAGTTAGTGAGAGTGAACTAATTAAAAGACTGACTGGCAGAAGAATTTGTGAAGATTGTGGAGCAACTTATCATGTTGATTTCAAACCTCCTAAAGAAGAATCTATATGTGATGAATGTGGTGGTAAATTAATTCAACGAGATGATGATAAAGAAGAAACAGTTAAGAAAAGAATTAATGTAAATAAAAATAAGACTGAAAAGCTAATTAAATATTATGATGAAAAAAATATATTAATTGAGATTGATGCTGAAAAAGATATCGATGAAGTAACTAATGATATAGTTGACGTTATCGAGGAGAAAATTAGATGATAATAAGGAAATCTAAAAGAGAAATCGATATAATGTCAAAAGCTAATTCTATTGTTGCAGAAACCCATGAGTTTTTATCGGAAAAAATTGAGCCTGGTATCAGCACTTATGATTTAGATAAATTGGCGGAAGAGTTTATAGAAAATAAAGGTGGGAAACCTTCATTTAAAGGTTATAGAGGATATCCGGCGTCTGTTTGCTTATCCATTAACGATGAAGTTGTTCATGGAATACCATCTAAAACTAGAGTTTTAGAAAAAGGTATGATTTTAAGTGTTGATATAGGTGTATATTATAAAGGATTTCATGGAGATGCAGCTCGAACTTTTCCTGTTGGTAAGATTTCTCAGGAAGCTAAGTCTTTAATTGAAGTAACAAGAAAGGCTTTAGATAAGGGAATTGAAAATGCGATAATTGGCAATAGGCTTACAGATATATCTAATGCAGTTCAAATTCACGTAGAGAATGCAGGCTGTTCAGTTGTTAGAGATTACGTTGGGCACGGAATTGGGACTGATATGCATGAAGATCCGCAGATTCCTAATTTCGGACCTGCAGGCAGAGGCCCCCGATTAAAAGAAGGTATGACATTAGCAATTGAACCAATGGTTAATATAGGTCATTACAATGTTAAAACTAAAGATGATGGTTGGACAGTTGTTACTGAGGATGGAAGTCTGTCGGCTCACTGGGAAGATAGTATTGCTATAACTAAAGAAGGCCCGAAAATACTAAGTAGGCTATAAATTTGCTTTTACTTGCATTGATAATATGGTATAATATAGGGTAGCTTAAAAATGGAGAAATAATAAATTGAACTAGTTTAGTGATATTGTTGTGATCAATTAGGAATGATAGATATAGACTTATATGCTAATGGAATTTAATTGAAGATGAATTTAAATACCTTTAATTATAAAGGGGGGTAAAATATATATGTCTAAAGAAGATCCTATTGAAGTTGAAGGTACAGTAGTGGAACCTTTGCCAAATGCGATGTTTAGAGTTGAACTTGATAATGGGCATAAAGTTTTGGCACATGTTTCAGGTAAAATGAGAATGAATTATATTAGAATTTTACCTGGAGACAAAGTGACAGTAGAATTATCACCGTATGATCTATCACGTGGAAGAATAACTTATAGACATAAAGCATAATTCTATGTAATAAATGTTTTATGGAGGTGTTTTATAAATGAAAGTTAGACCATCTGTTAAACCGATTTGTGATAAATGTAAAGTTATTAGAAGAAACAAAAAAGTAATGGTAATTTGTGAAAATCCAAAGCACAAGCAGCGCCAGGGTTAATTCTTTAAATGGAGGTGTAAAAAAATGGCTAGAATAGAAGGTGTAGATTTACCTAAAAATAAAAGAGTAGAAATTGGCTTGACATATATTTTTGGTATAGGCCGCTCTAGATCTAATGATATTCTTGAAGCAGCAGGTGTTGATCCTGATACAAGGGTAAAAGACCTTACTGAAGCTGAAATAGCTAAATTAAGAAGCGAAATAGATGAATATGCTGTTGAAGGTGAGCTTAGAAGAGAAAGAAGAGCTGATATTAAAAGATTAAAAGATATAGGTTCTTATAGAGGCTTAAGGCATAGAAGAGGGCTTCCAGTTAGAGGTCAAAGAACAAGAACTAATGCTAGAACAAGGAAAGGTCCTGTAAAACCTATTAGAAAATAATTAAATTTTAGTACGAGGAGGGAATTATTTTAGATGGCTAAAGGTAAGAAAAAAACCAAAAGAAGAAAAAAGAAAAATAAAAAGTTTATAGAAAAAGGTCAGGCTTATATAAGATCGACATTTAATAATACTATTGTAAGTATAACTGACATGGACGGTAATGTTGTAGCCTGGTCCAGTGCCGGGAAAGCAGGATATAAAGGATCAAGGAAGAGTACTCCTTTTGCTGCACAAATAGCAGCAGAAAATGTTGCTGAAGAAGCTCAAGAAATGGGTTTAAAAGAATTACAGATTTTTGTTAAAGGACCTGGCTCAGGCAGAGAGTCTGCAATAAGAGCTATACAGTCTGCTGGAATAGAAGTAACTTTAATTAAAGATATTACACCTATTCCTCATAATGGCTGCAGGCCGCCGAAAAGAAGAAGAGTTTAATAATTCAATAAATAGGAGGTGCTAATATAAATGGCAAAATATACTGAAGCAAAATGTAAACATTGTCGTCGTGAAGGAGAAAAGCTATATTTAAAAGGAGAAAGGTGTTACTCTGAAAAATGTGCTTTTGAAAGAAGACCATATGCTCCTGGAGAACAGGGACAGGGTCGCAGAAAGCAATCAGAATATGGTAATCAGCTCAGAGAAAAACAAAAAGTTAGAAGAATGTATGGAATGATGGAAGATCAATTTAGAAGTACATTCTCAACAGCTGCCAGGCAAAAAGGTGTAACTGGCGAAAATTTCTTGCAGCTCTTAGAAACAAGGCTGGATAACACTGTATTTAGAATGGGTTTTGCTACATCCAGATCCCAGGCCAGACAATTAGTTCTACATGGTCATATATATGTGAATGGTAGTAGAGTTAATATAGCTTCATATCAGGTTGAAGAGGGAGATACTATTAGTGTAAAAGATGCTAGTAGAAAGAAAAATTTCATCAAAGATGTTTTAGAAACTAATGATGAATACAATGCTCCTGAATGGCTAAGTGTTAACATGGAAAAAGCAGAAGGTACTGTTGTTAGAATGCCTGAACGCGAGGATATTGAACATCCAATTAATGAGCAACTTATAGTTGAGTATTATTCACTTTAAGCTGAAGCTACCCTCAGCTGACAAGAATTGAGAGGAGGGTGTGATAATTAAATGATAGAGATTGAGAAACCTAAAATAAATAAATTAGAGGCAGATAGAAATTTCGGGAGCTTTGAAATCAGTCCTCTAGAAAGAGGATATGGAACAACATTAGGAAATTCTATTAGAAGAATATTGTTATCATCGCTTCCAGGAGCAGCGATCACCTCAGTGAAGATTGAGGGGGCCAAGCATGAATACACTGCTATACCTGGAGTAGTTGAAGATGTCACTGATATTATATTGAATTTAAAAGGTGTCGTTTTAAAATATAATGGTGAAGAGCAAGCTAGCATAAGATTGGATGTCAGTGATAAAACAGATGTTGTTGCAGGTGATTTTCAGGTTTCTGGAGATATTGAGATAGTTAATAAAGACCATAAAATTGCTACTTTAGCTCCAGAAGGCAGCATGCAACTTGAAGCAACAGTTGAAAAAGGTCGAGGATATGTTACTGCTGAAGAAAACAAAGAAAAATTTGATAATGTTATAGGTTTAATACCTATAGATTCTTCATTTAGTCCAATCGAGCGAGCAAATTTTAAAGTAGAAGATATTAGAGTTGGTCAGGTCACTGATTATGATAGACTCTTACTGGATGTTCATACTAATGGAAGTATTAGTCCTGAAGAAGCTATTAGTTTATCTGCTAGAATAATGATAGAACATTTAGAACTTTTTCTTGACTTAGATTCTGACCTGGAAAATGTTGAGATTATGGTTGAAAAAGAAGAGGAAGAGAAAAATCAGATCTATGATACGACAGTAGAAGAATTAGAACTATCAGTTAGATCTTCTAATTGTTTAAAAAGAGCAGGTATTAATACTGTTGGAGAATTAGTAAGTAAAACTGAAGATGACTTAATGAAAGTAAGGAATTTAGGTAAAAAATCATTACAGGAAATTAAAGATAAATTACATGATATTGATTTATCATTAAAACAACCTAATGAGTAAAGGTGGTGTTTACTAATGCCTAGAAGAAAACTTGGAAAGACAAGTTCACATAGGAAAGCAATGTTTCGTAATATGTTAACTGACTTTTTTAGAAATGAAAGGATTGAAACAAGTCTTGCAAAAGCCAAAGAACTACGTCCTTTAGCTGAAAAGTTAATTACAATTTCAAAAGATAATAGTGTTCAGTCAAGAAGAAAAGTTGCTAAAAAAATTAATGATAAAGAAGTTATAACTAAATTATTTGATGAGATTGGCCCTCGATTTGCTGATAGACCAGGAGGATATACCAGAATTATAAAAATGTATCCTCGTAGAGGAGATGCATCTGATAGAGCCCTAATAGAATTAGTTGAATAAATTTAGTGGCATAATGAAGTGGGTGTAAAAATGAGCCTGATCGAAATTAAAGATGTAGATTTTTTATATAGAGAGCAGGAAGATAAAGCTCTATCAGGTGTGAACTTATCAATTGAAAAAGGTGAATTTATCTCAATTATTGGTTCCAATGGTTCTGGGAAATCAACATTAGCTAAATTGCTTAATGTCTTATTAGTTCCAACTGAAGGTCAGGTGTTCGTAGATGGATTTAATTCATCTGATCCAGAAAATGTCTGGAAGATAAGACAAAAAGTTGGTATGGTTTTTCAAAATCCAGATAATCAGTTGGTTGCAACAACTGTTGAAGATGATGTTGCTTTTGGGCCAGAAAACCTGGCTTTACCCTCAGACCAGATAAGGGAACGAGTGGATAAATCCCTTGAAATGGTTGGTATGGGTGGTTATCAAAGCCATCCTCCCCATGAACTTTCAGGTGGACAAAAGCAACGAATAGCAATTGCTGGAATAATAGCAATGCTACCTGATTGTATAGTTCTTGATGAGCCAACAGCTATGCTTGATCCCATGGGACGCAAAGAGGTTTTAAAAACAATTAAATATCTTAATGAAGAAGAAGGTATTACAGTAATATTGATCACTCATTTTATGGAAGAAACAATATTCTCTGATAGAATAGTTGTTATGAATGGTGGAGAAATCAAAGATATTGATAAACCTTCGAAAATATTTCAGAATATAGATCTTATTAAGAGTGCTGGTTTAGATGTTCCTGTGGCAGTTCAGCTGGCTAATGAATTGAGAAGCTCAGGATTGCAAATACCTGAAGTAATGGATATAGAGGAATTGGTGACTGCATTATGTTAGTTGAATTAAAAGACATTACCCATGTGTATAACCAATATAATCCGACAGTAGCACTTAAAGATATAAATTTATCTATTTCGGAGCAGGAATTCATTGGTCTGATAGGTCATACTGGCTCAGGAAAATCAACATTAGTTCAACTATTAAATGGTTTAATAGAACCCACTTCAGGAACTGTTTTATATAACAATGAAGATATCTTTTCTGATAAGAAGAGGCTTAAATTTATCAGGCAAAAAGTTGGTTTAGTTTTTCAATATCCAGAACATCAACTATTTGAGGAAAGTATATATGAGGATGTTGCTTTTGGTCCTAAAAATTTAGGGTTAAAAAAAGAAGAAATAAAAAACAGGGTTAAAGAATCTCTAGAATTGGTTGGACTTGATTATGAAAAATTCAAGGATAGATCTCCATTTAATCTCAGTGGTGGTCAGCAAAGAAGAGTTGCAATAGCAGGTGTTCTGGCTTTGAAACCAGAAATTTTAATTCTGGATGAACCATCTGCAGGCTTAGATCCTAATGGGAGAAATAATTTATTAGAACTACTTAAATATCTGCACCAGGATATTAATATTACAATTATTTTAATTTCTCACAGGATGGAAGAAATTGCAAAGCTTGCCACCAGGGTAATCGTTATGGATGAAGGTAGAATTGTTTTAGATGGAAGTCCAGCGGAAGTATTCAGTGAAGAAAAAAGATTGCGGGAATTAGATTTAGATTTACCTGCTGTTACCTCTATACTTCATAAGCTAAATTCTAAGGGAGTATCAGTCAGGACAGATATATTTGATGTAATCGAAGCTAAAGATGAAATAATCAGTAAATTGCAGGAGAAGAATATCCCTGAGGAGAAAAGATCATGTTAAAAGATATTACTATAGGTCAATATATTCCTGGTGATTCTTTTATTCATAAACTGGATGCAAGAATTAAGATAATAATAACCATAATTATGATAACAGTACTCTTTTTAATTGATTCATTTATTGGATTTGGTTTGTTTCTTCTTTTTGTAATAGCTATCATGATGATTTCTAAACTGCCAGTTAAAAGGGTATTAAATGGTTTAAAGCCTGTCTTCTTTTTAATTATAATTACGTTATTTCTTCATATGTTTTTAACAAGAGGTGGAGAAGTTTTATGGGAATGGGGATTTTTAAGGATTGAAGAAGAAGGATTATTTACCGGTTTATTTATGGTCGGTAGAATTCTTTTATTAATAATGTTCACCTCATTGCTTACTTTAACAACATCCCCTTTACAATTAACAGATGGAATAGAATATCTTTTAAAACCCCTGGCAAGATTTGGGGTACCAGCTGGTGAATTAGCCATGATGATGACAATTGCTTTAAGGTTTATTCCAACTTTAATGGAAGAAGCTGAAAAGATAATGAAAGCCCAGAAAGCAAGGGGAGCAGATTTTGAAAGTGGAAATATTATTGAAAGAGCTAAAAGTTTAGTCCCTTTATTAGTTCCATTGTTTATAAGTGCCTTTAGAAGAGCTGATGAACTTGCATTAGCAATGGAATCAAGGTGTTATCAGGGGGGAACAAATAGAACTCGCTTAAATGAGTTAGAGTTAAGAAGATCAGATATCTATGCATTAATTGGTGTTTTAATCATTGCTGTTTTATTAAGTTTTAGATGATTTTTTGGAGGATCCTTAATGAGGAATGTTAAAATTATAGTTTCTTATGATGGCTCAAATTACAGTGGCTGGCAGAGACAAAAAAATACTAGAGAAACTATTCAGGAAAAATTAGAAGATGTATTAAGTAAATTTCATAAAGAACCAGGTAAAATTTATGGTGCTAGCAGAACAGATGCTGGAGTCCATGCGAAGGGTCAGGTTTTTAATTTTGATTTAAAGGTTGATATCCCACTAAATAGATTGCCCCAGGCCTTTAATAGTGAATTGCCTAATGATATAGTATGTTTGGATGCAGAATATATAAGTGATGAATTTCATTCTCGCTATGATGCTGAAGCTAAAAAGTATATTTACCGGATAGACAATAATTTATATAGAGATGTCTTTATGCGTAAATATGCTTATCATATATATATGGATTTAGATCTTACAGCTATGTCTAGATCGATAGAATGTTTAATAGGGAAACATGATTTTTCTGCTTTTCGAGCAAAGGGTTGTAGGAGCAAAGAACCGGTTAAAAATATTTATAAGGCAGAGTTTTATGAAGAATCTCATAATATTTATGCTTTAGAAATTATTGGTTCAGGATTTTTATATAATATGATGCGGATAATTGCTGGAACTGTTATAGAAATTGGAAAAAAGAAGAGACGTTATGACGATATGAAGAAAGTTCTTAAATCAAAATGCAGGAATAACGCTGGGTTTACTGCTCCAGCCAAAGGTTTAACTTTAAAAGAAATTTATTATCCAATTAACGGGTAATAATGATACAAGGAGGGAAATTATATAATGAAAACTTATAGTGCTAAAGAATCTGAGATAAATAGAAACTGGTATATAGTTGACGCTACTGATCAAACATTAGGCCGATTGGCCTCAGAAGTTGCTCAGTTATTAAGGGGAAAACATAAACCAGAATTTACTCCCCATATTGATACTGGTGATTATGTAATTGTAGTTAATGCTGAAAATATTAATTTGACTGGTGATAAATGGGATCAGAAAATTCATTACAGTCACTCTAATTACCCAGGTGGAATTAAAGAGGTAACCTATAGAGAATTAAAAAAGAAAGATCCTGAATTCATAATAGAGAAAGCTGTTAAAGGTATGCTCCCAAGTAATAAGCTTGGAAAAAGAATTGGCAAGAAGTTAAAGGTTTATAAAGGAACTGAGCATCCACATAAAGCTCAAAATCCAGAAAAATTAGATTTAAGTGAAAGGAGGTAGTTATTAGATGGCTGATGTACAATATCGTGGTACAGGTAGAAGAAAGACAGCAACAGCTAGAGTAAGATTAATGCCAGGTAATGGCGATATGATTGTTAATGGAACTGATATAGAAGATTACTTTCATAGAAAGTCTTTGATTCAAGATATTCAATCACCTCTTGAAGTTACAAAGCAGCTTGGAAGTTTAGATTTAGTTGCTAGTGTAAATGGAGGTGGTCTTTCTGGACAGGCAGGGGCTGTTAGACATGGGATTGCAAGAGCATTGCTTGAAGTTGATCAAGAGTTTAGAAAGCCTTTAAAGAAAGCTGGTTATTTAACAAGAGATTCAAGAATGAAGGAGAGAAAGAAGCCTGGACTCAAAAAGGCAAGAAAAGCTCCTCAGTTCTCAAAAAGATAAAATTTTCGTCAATTTATTTATTTACCCTTCTCAATACGAGGAGGGTTTTTTGTTTATAAAAAAAATGCCTGGATAAATGATATCATTTAGATATCAAATACCCAGACATTTTATTTTATGGATTTAGATTTTTTATTATCTAGTCAGTTTTGGATCAAGGGCATCACGGAGACCATCACCCATAAAGTTGATTGAAAGCACTGTAATTATTATCATGAAACCAGGTGGCATCCAGAACCATGGCCTGGATTCTAATATAACCAGGTTACGGGCTTCATTAAGCATATTACCCCAGCTAGGCATAGGAGGCTGAATTCCCAGTCCTAAATAGCTCAATCCAGCTTCTGATAAGATTGCTGCAGCAACTGCTAGAGTAGCATTAACAATGATTGGAGCAAAAGTATTTGGTAAGAGGTGTTTAAACATTATTCTAGAATCATCTGCTCCTGAAGCTCTGGAAGCATGAATAAACTCTCTTTCCCTTAGAGCCAGGACTTCACCTCGAACAAGTCGAGCAACTCCTGTCCAGCTTAAAATACCGATAATAGCCATTAATCTATATAGACCTGGACCCCAGATTGAAGCTATAACGATTGCCAGGATTAAGAATGGCACACTTCTGACAATATCAATTAATCTTGAAATTAAAGTATCAACTAAACCTCCAAAATATCCTGCCATTAAACCTAAAGTTGTTCCAATAAAAACAGAAATACTCATAGAAACAAGACCAACAGTAATACTTACCCTGGCACCATATAACATTCTAGACATAATACAGCGGCCAACACGGTCAGTTCCTAAAGGAAAGTCGCCGCCAGGTGCCTGATTTGCCTGAAGTATATTTGTTGAATATGGGCTATTTGGGGCTAATTGAGGTGCAAAGATAGCGACTAAAGCAATAATAATTAATATAAATAAGCCCATCATTCCTAATTTATTTTTTTTGAACTGCCTCCAGGCAACCTGCCAGGGAGACTCAATCTTTTTATCTATAACCTTATGTTTTTCTTTGTTTTTAGTTTTTGCCAATTAGATAACCTCCTTTTAGTCATATTTAATTCTTGGGTCAACTATTACATAAAACATATCAGCTATTAAATTTCCAAAGAATACAAGGATGGCGAAAATAACTGTTGTAGCCATCATGACAGTATAATTTCTCTGCCAGACAGCTCGAATAGATAATCGCCCAATTCCTGGCCATGAAAATACTTCTTCAATGATTACAGCTCCTGAGAATAGCAATGGAACCTGTAAACCTAAAATAGTAATAACTGGAATAAGTGCATTTCTAAGGGCATGCTTATAAACAACGACTCTCTCTTTTACACCTTTTGCTCTGGCTGTTCTTACATAGTCCTCTTTGATAACCTCTAACATACTGGAACGCATATAACGGGTCAAACTAGCTGCTCTGGCATAACCAAGTGCTATGACAGGTAGAATTGCATGATGCAAATGGGTCCAGACAGTTGTTGTGGCAGCTGTTGGGTCCTGAAAACCTCCGGTTGGCATTAAATCTAATTGTAATGCAAAAACATATAGGAGTATTAAACCAAAAAAGAAACTTGGTATTGAAACTCCGAAAAATGCAAATAAGGTGGCTGCGTAGTCGAAAACTGAATACTGTTTTGTAGCTGACAGTATCCCAATTGGTATAGATATTATAAAACTAAGAATCATTGCACCTAAGGTTAAGTAAATTGTAGGCATTATTCTAACTCTAATTAAGTTTGCGACTGGTTGTCGAGATGAGTCCATTGAATAACCAAAATCACCTCTAACAAAATCACCTAACCAGCTGGCATATCTAACCATTAATGGATCGTCTAATCCCATTGCTGCGTAACGTTGTTCTAAATCTTCCCTTGAAATTGAAGGATCTTCAAGTCTGGCAATTGGGTCACCAGGAGCCATATTGATTATTATAAATACTACCAGGGACACAATTAAAATAACTGGCACCCCCTGGAGTAATCTTCGAAATAAATATTGGTGCATGGTCTTCCTCCTTTAAAGTATTATTGAGATAAACTGTTCTTTAACATTAGAGTAGATGGGGCATATGCCCCATCTACTATTTGAATTTGCATTTATTCAATTTTAATAGTTAATTACTGGATTATCTATAATGTTTAGGAATCCAGATATTTTGAATCTCACTATGGCCTCTACCAAATGGACTGACAACACCAGGATCTGGTAAATAGCCACGGACTCTATCATTCATTGTATGGAGATAGATATCTGCATACATTGGGATATAAGGCATATCTTCATTCCAGATCTGCTGGAATTCAATATAATATTCACGGCGCTCTACCTGGTCTAGAGTTTGACGTGCGTTTTCAATTAACTCGTCTGCTCTTTCGTTTGACCAGTTAGTTCTATTCCAATCGCCTTCACTGTGCCATACTGAGTAAGGATCAGGATCAGCACCGAAACTCCAACCCATGAACCAGGTACTTAATTCACCATCATCAATCTGATCAGTCATAGTATTGAATTCTAATCTTTCAATACTGACATCAAAACCGATTTCATTTAAATTGTCCTGGGCAAGGGCCATTAACTGGTCGATAAATTCTGAACCAGATGAAGCTGTCATAGTAAACTCTAATAATTCTCCATCTCTTTCATAAACACCATCGTTGTTCATTTCCCAGCCATCTTCTTCTAGAATTTCTTGAGCTCTATCAGGATCATATTCATATGGGTTTAGATCGTCTGTGTAGGCCCAGCTAGCCTGAGATATAGGTGAGTTAGAGACAATACCTAATCCATTCATAACGACATCAATAAAGCCCTGTCTATTAATACCATGGGCCATAGCCTGACGGACTGCCTGATCAGCAACTGGAGTGTCAGCTTCAACATTAATACCGATATAACCAAAACCATCTCTTGTTGACTGGTGAATAGTTATATTATCCATCTCAGTAAATCTGTCAAAGTTTTCTCCTGGAGGGTTGGCATAGTCAACTTCGCCACGTTCGATCATCATAACTAGAGCTTGATCGTCAACATAGCGGATAACTATTTCATCAAGGTATGGACGGCCAGTTCTGAAATCTTCAAAATAGCTCATTCTAGTGAACTCATCATCACTATATTCATCAAACTTGAATGGACCAGAACCGATAGGATTCTGATTAAATTCTGCACCTCTTAATTCAGAAACTTCATACTCTCCTAAAATATGCTCAGGAACGATTCCGAAAATAGTAGTCTGAACTAAGAAAGGAGCATAAAGACTGCGGAGCTCGATTTCAATGGTATGGTCATCGATTACACGGATACCTGGGACTTCATCGGTTTCGCCAGCGCGGAACTCTTCAGCGCCGTCGATTTCCATGAAGTTAGATGCTCTTACACCATCATAATCTGGATGCATAAAGGTTTTGAAAGTAAATTCTACATCATGGGCAGTTACAGGTTCTCCATCATGGAATTTAGCTCTTTCATCTAGATAAAATGTATAAGTCAGGTCGTCTCTTTCCCAGTCCATTGCAAGAGCTGGAATTGGATTACCCTGGGGATCGATTTTGTTTAATGGTTCAAAAACCATATCGTTAACCTGGGCATCATAGGTTGTTTCAGAAAATAGTGGGTTGAACATACCTTCTGGTGACTGGGTTTCAGCCATTACTAAAGTTCCGCCATAAGTGTATTCATGGATTATCTCTTCTGGAGTTCTTTCCTCTGCAGCTGCTGTAAATGAAAATGCTAGGACTAATGCTAATGTTATAACTAAAATTTTTCTCATCTAAATTTTCTCCTCCTCATTTAGTTAAGTTAATATTATTGCTTTTTGTGCCTGTGACCAATAAATCACTGCTTAACCAATAAAACAGAAGTTTTTTCACCTCCTTATTATAATAATGAAAATTGTGCGACAATAAAAGTGCTGAGAAAATTACACCCAGCTCCTGTATAATATATTCTATTTTAAAAAGCAAAATCCTTTAAAATAGCTAAAATTATTTTGTGTAAGTAAAAAAAATCACTATATTATTAAAATATTAACTGAAAGTATGCAGGAAGTGTTGCACTTTCATAGAATTAAATAAATAGCAAGATGGTTTACTGTTAATACTATTATACCTTATATTTGTTCCGCTGGCAAATATTATTAGAGAAATATTAATAATAATTAATTAAAAAGGAGGGTTTTAAATGCCTGAAGGTTTATTATTGCCCCATCCGCCAATTATAGTTCCTGAAGTTGGTGGTAAAAGGAGAGAAGAGGCTGCAAAAACAATTTCAGCTTTTGAAGAGGCCGTTGAAGAATTATTAAAAGAGGAGATTGATTTAATAATTTCTGTTGGACCCCATGGCGAAATTGATTGGAATCAGGTAACAGTAGATCAGGCAGAGACTTTAAAGGGAGATTTAAGCAGATTTAATGCCAGAGATGTTAGTTTAGAGCTAGAATCTGCTAATGAATTTGCAGAAAAACTTATTAAAGCTTTTGAAGTCAGGGCTGAATATGATGTAAAGGGGATTAAAAGTGGAAATATTGATCATGGTATAATGGTTCCAGCATATTTTCTAAATAAGGCTGGACTGGCAAAGGATATTCCCTGGTTGAAAATAAATATTGCATTCTGGCAGGCTGATAAGTTATATGAGTTCGGTAAAATTGTTATGGAAGAGGCCAGCAAGAATTATGAAAATCCTAAAGTGATTATTAGTGGAGATCTGTCCCATAAAATCAATCATGATTCTCCAGCCGGGTATTCACCGGCAGGAAGTAAGTTTGATCAAAGGTTAGTGAATGATTTAAAGACAGCCAATTTAAGCAGCTTATTAAATTATGACGAGAGTTTTTTAGAGGAAGCAGGAGAATGTGGATACAGGCCATTAATGGTTGGACTTGGCTTGCTGGATGGACGCTGGAATAAGATAGAAGTTAAATCATATGAAGCTCCTTATGGAGTTGGGTATGCAGTCGCTGGATTTTATAGGTAAAGTCTGACATAATAATATAGTAGAGGTGATGGTCAGGTTATGGCTGAAGATAAGATGAAAACTAAAGATAAATTGAAATTAGGGTTTGATCCTGTTAAGTTGGCCAGGGAAAGTTTAAGAAACTCTCTATCAGGCGATGAGATATCTATTGAAAAGCCTGAGGATTTGGAGTTAAGAGCAGGATGTTTTGTTTCACTAAAAACTAAAGCAGGTAATTCATTGAGAGGCTGTATTGGCACTATAGAACCTACCAGAGAGGATATCTATGAAGAGATAATCTGTAATGCATATAATGCTGCTTTCTGTGATCCCCGTTTTCCTGAGTTGAAAGAAGAGGAATTAAATAATATAATTATTTCTGTTGATATTATGATGCCAGCAGAGATTGTTGATGGTATGGAAGAGCTTGATCATGAAAAATTTGGTGTGATTCTTGAGCGAGGCAATAAAAGAGGCCTGTTATTACCGGATCTGGAAGGTGTTGATACAGTCAAAGATCAGATTTCAATAGCGGCCAGAAAAGCAGGGATAAGTTATAATAAAATATTTGCTGATGGGACAAATATATATCGATTTGAAGTAATCCGTTATAAGGAGTAAAAAATATGGATAAAAAAGTTCAGTGTAATATCTGTCCTCATAATTGCAATTTGAGAGAAGGTCAGAAAGGTATCTGTATGGCCAGGGAGAATAGAGATGGCGAGATTGAACCTTTAAATTATGGTGAGGTTGCCTCTATGTCAGTTGATCCGATCGAAAAGAAACCATTATTTCATTTTAAGCCTGGAACTAAAATACTTTCGATTGGCACCTGGGGCTGTAATATGAAATGTGGGTTCTGTCAGAACTGGCAGTTAAGCCAGCAGAAAGTTCCGACCAGATATTATGAACCTGAGGAGATTCTTGATGAGATTGCTAAAAGAGGCTTATCAAGCCTGGCTTTTACCTATTCAGAACCGATAATCTGGTATGAATATGTATATGATACGGCTCGCTTAATGAAAGATAATAAGATTGATACGGTAATGGTCAGTAATGGCTTTATTAATCAAGGGCCTTTACTGGAACTGCTGCCCTATATTGATGGTTTTAATATTGACCTTAAGGCAATTGATGATGATTTTTATAGAGATGAATGTAATGGCCGGCTGGAGCCGGTAAAAAATACAATCATAAAGATTGCTGAATCAGATGCCCATCTTGAAATAACCAATTTAGTAATCAGGGATAAGAATGATAGTATTGATGCCCTGGAAGATTTAATAGATTTTATCAGTTCAGTTGATAGAGAGATTCCATTACATCTTTCAAGATATTACCCGGCCTATAAATATGAAATAGAGGCAACAGATATCAAGTTATTAAAGACTGCCTATGATTTAGCCAGTAAGAAGTTAGATTATGTTTATTTAGGCAATATCAGAGAGATGGATTACCGGAAGACGATCTGTCCAGGTTGTGGCAGGGTAATTATTGATAGAGATTACAGGATTAAATCAAATATTGAAAATGGTAAATGTGGATACTGTGATCATAAAATTAAAGGATACTTTTAAGTTATAGAAGTATAGATAATCAAAGTATAAATAATAAATATATATAAATCATAAGATATAAGATATAAGATATAAGATATAAGATATAAGATATAAGATAAATGATAATGATTGGAATATTTAAATACAAGAACAGGAGTTGATTATTTTTGGGAAAGTTATTTGGAACTGATGGAGTTAGAGGAGTTGCTAATCTGGAGTTGACACCTGAGCTGGCCTTTAAGATTGGTGAGGCGGCTGCAGATATTTTATTAGAGGAGTATGATAATAGCGAAAATAAAATTATATTAGGCAGGGATACAAGGGTCTCTGGGGATATGCTGGCTGCAGCAGTAATTGCCGGTGTGAATTCAGCAGGTGTGGATATAATTGATCTGGATATTGTCCCGACCCCGGCTGTATCTTATTTGACCGGCAAAAATGAAGTGATTGGAGGAATAATGATTTCAGCCTCCCATAATCCTATTGAAGATAATGGAATTAAAGTTTTTGGTGGAGATGGCTGTAAAATTTCTGAAGATGTAGAAATAAAGATTGAGGAGTCAATGGCAGCCCCAACAGAACCAGATAGCAGGCCAACCCACGATAAAGTTGGCCAGGTTATTGATGACAGGGAGTTGGTCAATGATTATATTAATAATGTAATTTCTTCAGTTAGAGATGATTTATCTGGATTGGAAGTGGTTTTAGATTGTGGTCATGGAGCTGGGTATAAGATTGGGCCGGAAATTTTAAACAAGCTAGGAGTAACTGATTTAATAGCTATTAATGACAGTGGGAAAGGGAGTATGATCAATGTTAACTGTGGTTCAACAGATACCTCAGGTCTTATTGAAAAGGTAAAGGAGACTGGCGCTGATCTTGGGATTGCTTTAGATGGCGATGCTGATCGAGCTATTTTAGTCGATGAAAAGGGGAATATAGCTGATGGAGATAAAATTATGTATCTTTCAGCTCTATCGATGCAGGAGAATGGCAGTCTAAAGAAGAATAAGATTGTGACGACTAAATATAGTAATTTAGGTCTTGATGAATCATTATCAAAATATGGAATTGAGGTTTTAAAGGTTAAGAATGGAGATAAATATGTTCTAGAGGGCTTAAAAGCCAATAACCTTAATTTGGGAGGTGAGAAATCTGGGCATATAATTTATTTAGATTATAATACAAGTGGAGATGGAATATTGACAGCAGTGCAGATCATGGATTTTGTCAGTCAGAAAGGTAAGAACTTAGATGAATTGTTAGAAGGATATCAGGAATGGCCTCAATTACTGGAAAATGTAAGGGTTCAAAATAAGGACTGGGAAGATAACCAGGCTATAAATGAGGTGATAGCAGAAGCTGATAAAGATGTTGATCCAGGCAGGATTTTTGTTAGGGCATCAGGAACAGAACCTGTAATTAGGGTTATGCTAGAAGGAAAAGAACTTGAGTTGTTGGAAAAATGGAGAGACAAACTGGCGGCTGTAATTGGAGAAGAATTGAATTAAAGCGCCTGATCCTGTTATTTATTAGGACGACGAGGTTGGGGATTATCGAATTATTCGGCGGATGTCCCCAGGTCAACCTGTCTGGCCTTAAGTCTGGCAATAAAAACTAAAGGTAACTTTAGGTACAAATTGTTAGACAGACACTTGAAAAAATACTGATAATGAGTGGAGGATATAGATATATATGTGTGGAATTGTTGGTTATACAGGTAATAATAATGCAGCAGAGATTTTAGTTAATGGACTTAAGAATCTGGAATATAGAGGTTATGATTCAGCAGGAATTGCAGTGTTAAATGAGCATAAATTAGATCTATACAAAAGCAAAGGTTCTTTAAATAAACTTGAAGAAAAGCTAGATAATAATGGCAAGATACTTGCTGGTACCGGGATAGGTCATACCCGCTGGGCTACTCACGGGGTGCCTTCTGATTATAATTCTCACCCCCATTCAGATTGTAATGGGAAGATAACTATTGTTCATAATGGGATAATAGAGAATTATCAGGATTTAAAAGAAGATTTATTTGCTAAAGGCCATAAATTTGATTCAAGAACTGACAGTGAAGTTGTTGCCCATCTGTTAGAAGATTTTTATGACGGTGATATGGTCCAGGCACTGATAGAAGTTGATAAATTACTTGAAGGTTCTTATGCGATTGTAGCTATCTCAGATGATGAGCCAGAAACAATTTATGGACTAAAAAAAGATAGTCCACTGGTGGCTGGAATTGGCAATCAGGAGAATTATCTGGCTTCAGATATTCCAGCACTTTTATCGAAGACTAAAGATTTTTATATCTTTGAAGATGATGAGATTGCAAAGGTAAATAGAGATAGAATAGAGTTCTATAATCTTCAAGGCGAACTTCTTGAAAAAGATTTATTTGAAGCTGACTGGGATGCTGATATGGTGGATAAACAGGGTTACGATCATTTTATGCTTAAAGAGATAAATGAACAGCCTGATGTTGCTCGAAGAATAATGGCTGATAGGTTTACTGAATCTGATATAGATCTCGGTGATATTGAAGAGATTCTTGCTGGTGATTATAAGAAGGTAATGATTACAGCCTGTGGTACAGCCTATCATTCAGGTTTAATCGGGAGATTTTTAATAGAGGAATTTGCTGATATTCCTGTTGAAGTCGAGGTCGCCAGTGAGCTTAGATATAAGAAAAATTTTATCGATAAGAATACTTTGATGATAGTGGTTAGTCAATCTGGTGAGACAGCTGATACGCTGGCAGCTTTAAGGCTTGCTAAAGAAAAGGGAGCCAGGGTTGTGGCTCTAACTAATTCGATTGGAAGTAGTGTTGACAGGGAGTCTGATGCAAGTTTTCAGCTGATGGCCGGACCGGAGATATCTGTGGCTTCGACTAAGGCTTATGTTGCAATGGTTTTAGTATTTTATCTCTTATCATTAAAACTTGGCAAATTAAATGATAATATTTCAGAGGCCAGGTTAAAAGAGTTGATAGATGATTTAAAGAGGCTGCCCTATAGAATTCAGGAGACAATTTCAGAATTTGCTGAGATTTCAAAAGAAATTGCAGAAGCAATTAAAGAGTACAGGAGTGTATTCTTTATTGGAAGGAATATCGATTATGCCCTGGCCCTTGAAGGTGCATTAAAATTAAAGGAGATCTCTTATATACATGCTGAAGCCCATCCGGCAGGAGAGCTCAAACATGGATCTCTGGCATTGATTGAAGATGGAGTGCCAGTATTTGCCATTACAACCAGGGAGAAAGTTGCAAAGAAAACTCTGTCTAATATTGAAGAGGTGATGGCCAGAGGAGGACAGGTAAATCTGATTACAGCTAAAAATATTGAGTATGATAAAATAGAAGTAGACAATAAGCTGGTTTTACCTGAAATAGATAATATCTGGTCTTCTGTGCTGGCAGCTATTCCTCTCCAGCTTATCTCTTATTATACTGCTTTAGAATTAGGCAGGAATATTGATAAACCAAGGAATTTAGCTAAAAGCGTTACTGTAGAGTAGGGGGCTCTTTAATGATTAAGGGACATGGTGTCGATATCATTAAGGTAAATAGAGTTGAAAGAATGTTAAATAGATTTGGCCAGCGTTTTAAAGTCAGAATCTATACAGAAGAAGAGATTAATTATTGTATGACTGCCTCAAATAAAATTGAATCCTTTGCAGCCAGACTGGCTGCAAAGGAGGCAGTCTATAAAGTTTTAAGCAGTGAACTTGAAACTTTATGCTGGCAGGAAATTTCAGTCATGATGGAGAACAGGATTCCGACTGTCTTTTTGAAGGGGTATGCTAAAGAGGCGGCTGAAGAGATTGGAATTGAAACCTGGTATTTAAGTTTGAGCCACGAGAGGGATTATGCAGTGGCTTCAGTTATAGCTGAGGGAGGTTGATAAGTTGTTAGTATTAAGGTCAACTGAGATGGCTGCTGTAGATAAAGAAGCGATAGAATTAGGATATCCAGAAATTATTTTGATGGAAACAGCTGGCAGGTCTGTTGCCAGAGAGATTGATACTTTAGATGAGCTTGATAATCAGTCAGATATATATTTTTTAATAGGTGGCGGAAATAATGGAGGAGATGGCCTTGTTGCTGCCCGTTATTTAAAGGAATGGGGTTACAAAAATTTAAAAGTTTTTTTATTAAAGCCTGGAGAAAACCTGTCAGGGATTAATAGGGATAACTATAATATCTGCAGGTTGCAGGATGTTGAGATGGAAGTTATTGACTCGGAGAAGTTAAATGAGTTTAGAAAAATTTTAAATAATGCTGATATTATAATAGATGGACTCCTGGGTACTGGAATTACCGGAGATGCTAGAGGATTAGCAGCTGATTTGATAGGGATAGTTAATGATATTTCTGTAAATGTACTGGCGATAGATATACCCTCTGGTTTATCTCTTGATTTTAAGAGCGAGACAGTAATTAGAGCTGATCTGACTGTCACACTGGCCGATTTAAAAATTGCCCAGGCAGTTTATCCAGGCAGGTATTACTGTGGAGAGATTATCATAGCAGATATTGGTATGCCGGCAAAGGCATATCGTAAGATCAGGCCAGATTACTTTATGCTTTCCAACCAGGAAGCAGCAAGGTTTTTGCCCTATAGAACTGAGACCGGTCATAAAGGAACCTTTGGCAAAGTCTTGATAATTGGGGGATCTGCTGGGATGGCAGGTTCTGTTAGCCTGGCTGGAGAGGCTGCCCTGAAGATGGGTGCGGGAATGGTAACAATAGCTCTTCCTGCTGCGATTGAGCATGATGTTAATAGCCATTCCAGAGAAATAATTACAGAAGCACTGCCAGATGAAAATGGTAAAATATCTCTTAAAGCACTGGATAAAATTATTAATATTAGCAATAAAATGGATTTAGTGATCTTAGGTCCTGGTTTAGGACAGGGAAAAGAAATAGCTGAATTAGTTGAAAATTTATTGAAAAAGCTTAAACCACCAATTATACTAGATGCAGATGGAATTAATACAGTCAGGGATTTAGAACAGTTAGATAAGAGTCAGAAGAAAATTTTATTAACTCCCCATCCTGGTGAAATGGCCAGATTATATGATACGACTATTCCGGAGATTCTGGAAAATAGATTTGATTATATTAAAGATTTTGTTGAAAAAACCGGTCAGGCTATAATCTTAAAGGGGGCAGATAGTTTGATTGGTCTGTCTGAAGGAGAGATTTTTATTAATCCAACAGGTAATGATGGTATGGCTACAGCAGGAAGTGGAGATGTGCTGGCTGGAATTGCTGGTGGTTTGGTTGCCCAGGGTTTAGATCTTGAAAAGGCCGGGATTGTAGCTTCTTTTATTCATGGCCGTGCAGGTGATTTAGCTGCTGAAGATAAGAATAGATATTCACTAGTTGCTGGAGATTTAATTGTGTATCTGGCCGAGGCTATTAATTCTATTATAAAATGAATGGAGTGATATTAATGAAAACTGCTAAAGATATTATGACTGAGGAAGTTATAACTATTGAACCAGAAACCAGTGTGGAAGAGGCAGCAGAATTGATGAGTCAGTATAATGTAAGTGGTCTGCCTGTATTAGAAAATGGTAAATTAACCGGGATAGTTACAGAAAAAGATCTGATTGTTAAAGATAAAAAGCTCCATTTTCCTGAATATATTAATCTGATCGGTGGAATTATTTATCTTGAGAGTTATAAGAAATTTCAGGAAGAGTTCAAGAAATATATCGCCGTTAAAGTTAAAGATTTAATGACTAAACAGGTCGAGACTATTAGTCCAGATACCCCTGTTAGTGAAATAGCTGATTTAATGAGCAAGGAAGAGGTTAATAGATTACCGGTACTAGATGGTGATGAATTAGTTGGAATTGTAACCAGGGGAGATTTAATCAAAAATATGTCGAAGAAGTAATTTGGAGGTATTGTTATGATCAAAATAGTTATAACAGGATTTGATAATAAAATCGGACCTGGTGATATAGTAGGTGCTTTTATCAATGAATGTGGAGTTGATAGCAACGATATTGGCAAAATTGATATAAATTCAAAACAGGCTGAGGTTGAGTTAGAAGAAAAGATAGCTGCAAAAGTTGTTAAAGTAATGAATGATAATAAAATAGGTGGTAATAGAGTTAAAGTCAGGGCTAAAAATACTGAAAATTTATTGCCAGAAGACCTATATAGATACATGGAGAATTCAAAGAGAAAAATTGAAATGGAAAAGAGTCATTTTGAAAAAGAGTATAATTATTTAAATAAAGAAATTGATACAATTAAAAGATTAAGATCTGGAGTGGCAATAAATGGATTGAAGGCTCAGGTGGAGAACTGGCTTGATTATGAAAATCTTATTTTGACTTTATATCATCAGATGCCTGGTCAGCTTTTACCGGCAGGTCGGTTTAAACCTGGTGATTATATTGAGATTTCATCAGCTACTGTTGATAAAACTGTTCCAGGGCAGATTTTTGAAATAAATAAGGGCTCTATTCTGGTGGTTATAAATGAAATCTTTCCTGAAGTCTTGGAGGATAAAAATTTAATCTTAAATAAATCTTATAATAAGAAATATTATAATAGACTACTGGATTCTGTAGAAAATATTGAGGAGATCTCTGGTGTTTCTAAGAGTTTGAGAGATGCTTTTTTATTAGATAGAAGTCAGGTTTCAAGCTCAGATAAAGAAAAAATTAGTAGAGAATTTGAAATTGATATTTTATCAGATGAACAGAAAGATGCTGTGCTTGGGGCAGAGGCAGCAGAGGAATTTTATTTAATTGGCGGCCCTGCCGGTAGTGGCAAGACGACTGTTATTTCTGAGATTCTCTTAAATTCTTTAAAATCCAGAAAGAGGGTCCTGGTATTATCTAAATTAAATTCAACCCTGGATAGGCTATATAATTTTATTAATAGGCAGTTGTCAGATATAAAGATTGGGCGAACTGGTCTCTATAATAAAGAGAGCTGGTTTGCTTATGATAATGAGAGTTTAGATATATTGCTGGCCAATCCTTTAGATCTGGATGAGGTTAAAGATTATGGAAGCTTTGATTTGGTTATTTTTGAAGATAGTTATCTCTATTCAGAGGCTGAATTTATCGATCCTATTTCGATTAGTGAAAAGGCTATAATAGCCGGTGACCTTTACGGGGTTAAGGCAGAATCCCTGGCTATAGATAATTATAAAGGTGGCGGTGGTCAGTTAAGCTTTTTTGCAAAGAAATTTAAAAGTACTCCAGACAGTTTGAAATCCTGGCTTTCTGAAGAATATCGCTATTCTTCAGAAATTAGAGATTTTGTTAGTAACTATATTTATTCAGATAAAAATATTGAAATAAAAAAGACTGAAACTAACGGGAAGTTTGATCTTAATAAGTATAGTTTTACTGAAGCCCATCCCCTGATTAACCTCTTTGATTCAGAGATGGACTGCATCTTTCTTGATACCAGTAATTATCAGTATGAGGAGAGAAAGGTAGAGGGGTTAAAGGATTATTATAATAGATTTGAAGCCGATATTATTGAAGAAGCCGTTGAGCTCCTTATTAATGCAGGCTATCAAGCTGATGAGATAGGGGTTATTTCTCCCTTTAATTATCAGGTAATAGAGATTAAAAAGCGGCTTGTTAATTATGATCTTAAAGTTGACAGTTCTTATAATTTTCAGGGGGAAGAAAGAGATGTTATTCTAATTTCTACTGTCAGGAGTAATCAGCATGAATATCTTGGCAGATTAGAGGATTTAGAGGAGCTTTATATAGGTTTAACCCGTTCCAGAGAAAGAACAATTATAGTTGGCAATGCCCCTACTTTAAAAAGCAATCGAATTTACAGGAGATTATTGGATAATATTGATGTAAAGCAGGTCTAAGCTATTGACAGGTTGCCATTGCTGTTATATACTTGAAGTGTGTATGTAATAGCTTTGAGATGGGGGTGAGGGTCGTTGGTCAATAATAACCAGAAGAGATTTAATATGTCGAGGAATATGATTAGAACGCTGAATAATAAGATCCTTCAAAATAAGACTAATAATCATAGCGATTTCTTCCAAAAATCTGTTAGATTGTATATCTGTCAAAAGAAAAGGGAAGAGATTAAAGAAAAATTAAAGAGTGGTTATCAGGAGATGGGTAAATTAAATCGTGAAATGGCCGACGAAGGTCTGATAAATTTGTGTGAAACTTTCAATTGCTATGAGGATAGTCTGGCGGAGTGTGATTGAGATGGATGTTTTTAGAGGAGATGTATTTTATGCTAAGCTGGATCCGGCCATTGGTTCCGAGCAAAAGGGTACCAGGCCGGTCGTTATTATCCAGAATGACATCGGTAACAGGTATAGCCCGACAGTAATTGTTTCTGCAATTACATCAAAAATCAGGAAGGCTAAATTACCGACCCATGTTGAGATTGAGGCAGGAGACAGTGAACTTGATAAGGATTCAGTAATATTGCTGGAACAGATTAGGACGCTGGATAAGAGGAGGCTGGAGAGGAAGATTACCAGGTTGGCCCCGGAGATTATTGAAGAGGTAAATAAAGCTATAGAAATTAGCCTGGGTCTGGTAGATCTTTAGATTTACATATTACATAATTTGCCCTTGTAAAAAAGGGCTTTTTTCTTGTTGAAAATGTTTTGAAAAATAAAATAGCTTATAGGAGGAGAAAATTTTGTACTCAGAACTGGTTAATGTTTTTCGTGGAAAGCTGGTTGAATCTGTTCATAATGGAGCTATAGCAGTTGTTGCTCCAGATGGTGGAGTTATTGCTTCGGTCGGGCAGCCGGAGCAGAAGACTTACTGGAGATCGGCAGCCAAGCCGATTCAGGTTATTCCAATTGTTGCTGATGGAGTTGCTGAGTATTATGGTTTTACTGCTCAGGAGATTGCAGTAATGTCGGCATCCCATAGTGGCGAGGAGTTACATATTGAGCTGGTTAGAAGTATTCTGGATAAGATCGGGCTGGATGAGTCTGCTTTAAAATGTGGTACCCATTATCCATACAATAAGCAGGCTAAAGAGAAGCTGGTCTCTGCTGGCAGGGAGCCGACTGAGATCTATAATAATTGTTCTGGTAAGCATTCAGGCCTACTGGCATTATGTCAGTATAACGGCTGGGATATTGATAATTATTTTGCTCTGGAGCATCCTCTGCAGCAGACATTATTAAAGTATATTGCTTTATTAACTGGTGTCAAAAAGGAAGAGATTATAACTGGTGAAGATGGCTGCGGGGTAGTAGTTTATGGTCTGCCGATTACTAGAATGGCCAGGGCTTATGCCAGGCTGGCCAACCCTGCGTATCTGCCAGCTGATTTAGAACCGGCTGTTGCCAGAATCAGGGATGCAATGATTGAGAACCCTGAGGCTGTTGGAGGTACCGGTCGCTTTAATACTGATTTGATGAAGGAAGCCGGTAAATATTTGGTGGCAAAGGGCGGTGCTGAAGGTGTCTTTTCTCTAGGGATTAAAGGTGGTCCAGGTATTACTGTTAAAATAGGTGATGGTAATTCAAGGGCTATTTCGCCAGTTGTTATGGAATTACTGGATGAGTTTATTGATTTAGATGAAAGGAAGAGAGAGGCTTTAAGTGAATATTTTGAGCCTGAAGTTACCAATCATAGAAAACATAAAGTTGGAAAGATTGTGCCGACTTTTGAATTAAATAATAAATCAATAGGAGGAGAAGTTATTGCTAGCAATTAAAGCAGGAAAGATTGAAACGATGACTGAGGCAGGAACTTTAAAAGATGCTGTAATACTGATTGAGGATGGCAGGATTAAAGCCATTGGTGAAGATGTTGAAATTCCAGAGGGTGCTGAAGTTTTTGATTATGGTGATAAGACGATTTTACCAGGTTTAATTGATGCCCATACCCATTTAGGTATTGGCGAGGAAGGGATTGGCTGGGAAGGTAGAGATTATAATGAAACAACAAATCCGGTCACTCCTGAACTCAGGGCGATTGATGCTATTAATCCAGCTGATTTAGGTTTAGAGGATGCCAGAAAGAGCGGGATAACATCTGTGATGGTTGCCCCAGGTAGCGCCAATGTAATTGGTGGAGAATGCCTGGCTATGAAGACTAATGGTGATTATGTAGATGATATGATCCTGAAAAATCCTGTTGGAATAAAGGCTGCCTTTGGTGAGAATCCAAAACGGGTATACGGTGAGCAGAAGAAATCGCCAAGTACCAGGATGGCTGTTGCAGCTGAGATGCGCAGGGTTTTTATGGAGACTGAGGATTATATTAAGAATAAAGATAATGATGAGAATGATTCCTTTAAAAGGGATATAAAATTTGAAAGTTTAGCAAGGGTTATTAATGGTGAGATGCCACTGAAGACCCATGCCCATAGAGCTGATGATATTATGACTGCGTTGAGGATTGCTGATGAGTTTTCAATTGATCTGACAATTGAGCACTGTACAGAGGGCCATAAAATTGCTGAAAGGCTGGCTGAAGCCGGCGTGCCGGCTATTGTTGGGCCAAGTCTGACAACTAGATCCAAGGTAGAGGTTAAAGATAGAGATTTTAAGACTGCTGCTGTCCTTGCCGAGGCAGGCGTTAAGGTTGCTCTGATGAGTGACCATCCAGTTATTCCAGTCGATAATCTGATGGTTTATGCTGCCCTGGCTGTTAAAGCTGGCCTGGAGAGAAATGAGGCTTATAAATCTGTCACTATTAATCCAGCAGAGATTTTAGGTATTGATGACAGGGTTGGCAGCCTTGATTCAGGGAAAGATGCTGATCTGGTTGTTTATTCTGGAGATCCACTGGATATCGCTGCAAATGTTGAGGCTGTTTATATATCAGGTGAGAAGATATAATATTTATTGGTGGGAGGTTGATTCCTCCCACTTTTTTAAAATTAATTTTAAAAAAATTCTTCGATGCACCAGCCGGTTATTTACTTTCAGCTGGCAGAGCTGATATAATAAAGGTAGCTCAGATTATTTCTATGATTAATTTTTATTCTGGATGAAAATTGGGGCAAACCCGGAGCAGACCTGGAGCAATCCTAGAAGAAAGCTGGAGCATTTCTGGAATTGAATTTAAATTGTGGATACAGCGAATGAATAGCGAATTAATACCGAATCTAAAGCGAATTAATACCGTATCTATACCGAATCAATAGCGAGGCTGAACCGAAGCCAGACCGAAGAATCAGCGTATTTATCTTAGCTTCGAGTTTGGACAGGTTTATAATAAATAACTATCTCGACTTGATAATGAAACCAGTCGGGATTTTTTAATTTTATGGTATAATAAGATTTGAATAAAGTTAAAAAACTATTTGTTTTTTTAGCCGGTTATGTTATAATAAGAACAAGGAATTTTGTTATTAATTTCTCAATATTAGCACATTAAGGGGGTAAAGGGGATGTTGATTGATGAAATAAAAGAGATTCTGGCTGCTGAGCATTTATATCAGCCTGAATTTAACTATAATGATAGAGATATTACGACTGCCTGTGGGGCTGATTTGATGAGTGATGTACTGGCCTTTTCTCAGGAGAAGACTCTTTTATTAACAGGGCTTGTAAACCCGCAGGTTGTGAGAACTGCTGAAATGACTGATATTGACCTGATTGTTTTTGTAAGGGGCAAACAGCCACCTGAGGAGACAATTAAGCTTGCTAAAGAGAAAGAGATTATGCTTTTAAAATGCAATTACTCTTTATTTCATAGTTGTGGTCTTTTATATCAGCAGGGGATTAAACCTGAGAATATTATAGGGACAGGATAGCCATGCAGCAGGAAATGTTGATTAACTCAAAGGTTAGAGAAGGTGACTTTAAGCGAGGAGGAGAGGTTTCCAGTAAATTAAAGGAGACTCTAAAGCAGCTTGATTTAGATTCAAAGACAATTAGAAAAGCTTCAATAGTTGCCTATGAGCTGGAGATGAATATTATTATCCATTCCCAGGGCGGCAGGTTAAAGGTTAAAATATCACCAGAGGAAGTCCTGATTATTGCTGAGGATTCGGGCCCAGGTATTGAAGATATCGAAAAGGCTTTAACTCCAGGCTTTTCTACTGCTGGCAATGAGATTAGAGAACTGGGATTTGGAGCTGGAATGGGGCTCTGTAATGTTAATAAATTTTCTGATAAAATGGATATTGAGAGTGATTCTGAGGGTACAGTAGTTAGAGCAGGGATTAATTTCTAAGGAGGCAATTATGGA
The DNA here is from genome assembly GCF_015666175.1 of Halonatronomonas betaini. Lineage (NCBI taxonomy): Bacteria > Bacillati > Bacillota > Clostridia > Halanaerobiales > Halarsenatibacteraceae > Halonatronomonas > Halonatronomonas betaini. Next base: position 69,117 of record NZ_JADPIE010000009.1, read on the forward strand.
TAAGACCCATTCTGTATTTTTAATAGAGGAGGAATGTGAGGGCTGTACTAATTGTGTAAAAAACTGCCCGACTAAGGCTATCAGGGTTCATCAGGGCCAGGCATCGATTAAAGAGGAGTACTGTATTGACTGTGCTGCCTGTATCAGAAACTGTGAGTATCATGCGAAGGAGGCCCTGACAACTGATTTAGCTGAGGCTCTTTCAGGGGAGAATAATATTGCTTTAATACCACCGAGCTTTTATGCCCAACTCCCTCCTGAATATAATTTGAAGAAGATCAAGCAGAAATTATTGAGTTTAGGTTTTGCCGGGGCTGTTAATGTTTCGATGGGGGCAACGATTTATTCGGCCTGGCTGAAGAATATTTTAAGTAAGAAGGAGTCTGCTGAGCCGCTAATATCTTCTGCCTGTCCGGTAGTTGTTAGATATATCAGGTTGTTGTATCCTGAATTATTGGATTTAGTGGTTAATTATGATAGCCCCCTTGAGATAACGGTTAAAATGATTAATAATGAATTAAAGAATAAATTCACTGATGAAGATTTTGATTTTTATTTTATCACTCCCTGCCCGGCCAAACATACTGCTGTTTATTATCCGCCAGGCAAGAAAGCTAGTTTGCTTTCTGGAGCAATCGGTGTCGATGATATCTATAATCCGATTTTGAAAGCCGATTTAGACAGGGATAGTACTGAGATTCAGGAATATTTAAATAATCTTGAGCAGGGTTTTCCCTTTGTGTCAGCGCTGGCCTGGGGGAAATCTGGAGGAGAAGAGGAGAATTTAAATAGGAGTAATGGCAGCAGGATTATTAAGGTAGATGGATTAGAGAGAATTAAGATGGTTTTAGAGGATTTGGAAAATGATAATCTTAAAGGGGTTGATTATCTTGAGATGACGGCCTGTCCAGGGGGCTGTCTCGGCGGAGTATTAAATATAATCAATCCATATCAGGGGATTATTAATTTAGAGAATGCTATCAGCAAGGAGTATGAGGAAGCTGGAGATAATGATGCTGACAGGCAGGCTACTGCTGCTAATATTATCGAGACCTTTGAGCAGCCAGAGATTATGCCTGATGAAAATAAGGCTGGCAGTTTTGAGACTGCTCTGGCCAGATGGCAGGCATTAGAAGCCGAGAAGGAGAAGCTGCCAGGGCTTGATTGTGCAGCCTGTGGAGCACCTGACTGTGGGACTCTGGCTGAGGATATAGTTGATGGTTTTGCAGAGAGGGTTGACTGTATTTTTATGTTAAGACAGGAAGTTGAGATGTTAGCCAATCGGATGTCAGAATTAGTTGGGACCCTGCCGCCGGCTATGGGCCGGGATAAAAAGGAGGATGCTGATGGTGAAAAATAGTTCATTTACAGAGATAGATTTAAATAGGGCTGTTGAAGAGTTGGATCTGGAGCTTGTTACCGGAGATATTAATAAAAAGATAGAGGGTATTTATATCTGCGATCTTTTAAGTAATGTGATTGCATCTGCCAGCAGCGGCGATATCTGGCTGACTGTTCAGGGCCATTTAAATATCCTGGCTGTGGCTGATTTAACTGATGTGGCTGCAGTTGTTGTTGTGGAAGGCATTAAGCCTGATCAGGATACAGTTGAGAGGGCAAAGGATAGAGGAATAACTCTACTGACTTCAAATAAACCTGCCTTTGAGCTGGCGATTGATTTGAATTATCTTGGCCGGTATTGAGGTTGATTGAAATTGGGCTTAGTTGAGATTTCTCTCCATAATCATACTGTTTTATCTCCCTGTGCTGAGCTTAAGATGACCCCTGCAAAAATTATGGCCAGGGCTGCTGCTGAAGGTATTGAGATCGTCGGGGTTACTGATCATAATTCTGCTGCTAATTTGAGGGCTGCTGAGTATCAGGCAGAACGTTTTGGAATAAAATTACTGCCTGGGATTGAGATTACTTCCACTGAAGATATTCATCTGCTGGCATTTTTTGAGGAAGTTGAAATTGCAGAAAAGCTGGCCGATATGCTTGAGGAGAAATTATTTAAAAGGGAATATAATCCTGAAAGAATTGGTTATCAAATTGTTGTTAATCAGGATGATGAGTTTTCTGAAGTGATCGATTATTTTCTGCCGGCTGCTGTAAGTCTTGGTATTAATGAGATTGGCAGCCTGGTTGCTAAAGCTGGCGGGATTTTAATTCCTGCCCATGTCTTTAGGAGCCAGGGTTTAATTAAAACTCTAGGGTTTATTCCTGAGAAGCCAGGTTTTAAGGTTTTAGAGTATACTTTAGATGAGGAGTTAGGGCAGTTAAAGGCTAAATATAATTTTAAGAATAGAGCAAGTTTTATTAAGAGTACTGATAGTCATTTTATAGATAGTATTAAAAAAGTTGCCAGAATTGAATTACCAGCAAAATATTCTAGAAAGGATATTCTGGGGGCTTTATTATGATAATAGTTCTGTTTGATTTTGAAAAAATAAGTTTAATTACATTAATATGAGGAGGATTTTATTATGACCTGTGCATGTCAGCAAGCTGAAAAGATTAATAAGTATCTGGAGCCACTCTATGAGATTATGAAAGATTATGAGGCCAGTGAAAAGAACCTGATTCCTGTCTTACAGCAGGCTCAGGAAGAATATGGCTATCTACCGGAGGAGGTTTTAAAGGAGATTGCAGTCAATCTTGACCTCTCTTTAAGTCAGGTTTATGGTGTTGTAACTTTTTACACCCAGTTTCATTTAGAGCCTAGAGGAGAAAATATCATCAGGGTCTGCACTGGAACTGCCTGTCATGTAAGAGGTGCCGGTGAGGTACTTGATGTATTGAAGGATGAGCTTGGTGTTGATAATGGTGGAACTACTGAAGACTTGAAATTTACATTAGAAACTGTTGCCTGTATTGGGGCCTGTGGCCTGGCGCCTGTTATTATGGTTAATGATAATACCCATGGCCGTTTAAATGCTGAAAGTACTAAAGACGTACTCGATAAGTATAGATAATCATGAAGGATTTATCGCTCCATATTCTGGACCTGGCTGAAAATTCTTTTCTGGCCGGAGCAGATAAGTTGATCTTAAGAATAAAAGAGGATATACCTAAAAATCAGCTGATATTGATAATGGCTGATAATGGCCAGGGTATGGAAGAGACAGAGTTAGCATCTGTTACTGATCCTTTCTACACTGGGAGAAATAAAAAAGTTGGTTTAGGTATTCCTTTGATTAAATATAATGCAGAATTAGCTGGAGGATTTTTAGAGATTTTTTCCTGGTCAGGGATTGGAACTTATTTGACGGCGGTCTTTGAATATGATCATATTGACAGGCCTCCTTTAGGAGATATTCCTGAATCAATACTTAGTTTGATAACTTTAAATTCTGATCAGGATATATATTTTTACCACTGGTATAATGGTGATAATTATGAATTTAAGACCAGGGATTATAGAGAGGAATTAGGATCGATACCCCTTGATCATCATGAGGTTTTGGAGTTTATTGCTGATGACCTTAAAACAAATTTTAGAAAATTAAGAGGTGAATTTTAAATGAAATCATTGCAGGAATTAAGAGATATGCGTAAGAGGCTGGAAAAGGATATGACTGCCAGAGACGATAAGGACCTGGCCAAAGTTATTATCGGTATGGGAACCTGCGGAATTGCTGCAGGAGCTAGAGATATTTTGCAGGCTGTTTCAGATGAGATCAATAAAAGAGATCTTAATGTCAAGATAGTACAGACTGGATGTATTGGTATGTGTGAGGAAGAACCAATTTTTGATATTGTTAAACCAGGTGATGAGAGAATAACCTATGGTAATCTCACACCGGATATTGCCAGACAGATAATAGTGGAACATCTAATCAATAATAGAATAGACAAAGAACACGTCATTGCCAGACATAATAATTAATAGGAGGTTATTTCGATGAGCAAGGAGAATATATACCGTTCACATGTATTGGTCTGTACAGGTACAGGCTGTGTTTCATCTGGAGCCAGGGCAATTAAAGATATTTTTATAGATGAATTACATGAGAAAGAGATTGAAAATGAGGTCAGGGTTGTTGAGACTGGCTGTCATGGTTTCTGTGAAAGGGGACCGATTGCAATTGTTTATCCTGAAGGTGTCTTTTATTCTGAATTAAGAGAGGCCGATGTTGCTGAAATTGTTGAAGAACATTTATTAAAGGGGCGAATTGTTGACCGTCTCCTTTATGTGGATGACGATAAAGAGAAGGTTCCAGGCTATAGTGATATTGATTTTTACAAGAAACAGAAGAGAATTGCTCTTAAAAACTGTGGCCGGATTGACCCGGAGAATATCGATGAATATATTGCCAGTGGTGGCTATGAGGCCATGGGTATTGCCTTTACTGAGCTTGAACAGGATAAAGTTATTGATATGGTTAAGGATTCAGGCCTCCGTGGACGTGGAGGTGGCGGTTTCCCAACTGGTTTAAAATGGTCCTTTGCCGCTAAATCTCCTGGCGATAAGAAATATGTTATCTGTAATGCTGATGAGGGTGATCCAGGAGCATTTATGGATAGAAGTATCCTTGAGGGTGATCCTCATAAGATCATTGAGGGTATGGCAATTGCAGGTTATGCAATCGGTGCCGATGAAGGCTATGTGTATGTAAGGGCTGAATATCCTTTAGCTATTAAACGACTCAGAAAAGCTATTAAAGATGCTGAAGAATACGGGCTTTTAGGTGATGATATCTTTGGTTCAGGCTTTAATTTTAAGTTGAATATTAAAGAGGGGGCTGGCGCCTTTGTCTGCGGTGAAGAGACAGCTCTAATGGCTTCAATTGAAGGTAAAAGGGGAATGCCAACACCGAGGCCTCCGTATCCAGCAGTTAAAGGTCTCTGGGGCAAACCGACCAACATAAATAATGTGGAGACATTTGCTAATATTCCATTTATTATTCAGGAGGGACCAGAAGCCTTTGCCAGCTATGGAACTGAAGGAAGTCCTGGAACAAAAGTATTTGCTCTGACCGGTAAGATAAATAATACTGGCCTGGTTGAGGTTCCAATGGGGACAACTTTAAGAGAGGTTATCTTTGATATTGGCGGTGGACTTCAGGAGAATAGAAAGTTTAAAGCTGTGCAGACCGGAGGTCCTTCAGGCGGCTGTATACCTGAAGATTATTTAGATTTACCGATAGATTATGATTCTCTGCTGGAAGTTGGAGCCATGATGGGTTCTGGAGGAATGGTTGTTATGGATGATAATACCTGTATGGTAGATGTATCAAGATTCTTCTTGAATTTCACCCAGAGTGAATCCTGTGGAAAATGCACCCCCTGTCGTGAAGGTACAAAAAGGATGTTAGAGATATTAAATAGAATTACTGAAGGTGAAGGAAAATCAGGTGATATTAAGTTATTGAGAGAGCTGGCTGAACATATTAGAGATACTTCTCTCTGTGGACTTGGACAGTCTGCCCCTAATCCTGTTTTAAGTACGCTGCAATATTTTGAGAATGAATATATTGCCCATATAGAGGATGAGAAATGTCCTGCTGGTGTTTGCCCGGATTTAAAGGGGGCTTATTATGTATTAGAAGATGATTGTATTGGCTGCGGTATCTGTATGAAGGCCTGCCCTGTTGATGCAATTAGCGGTAAACCAAAAGAGGTTTATACTATAGATAGTGAAGCCTGTATTTCCTGTGGGGTCTGTGCTGATAAATGTCCAAAAGACGCGATTGCTGTTGGTTAAAGTGAATCTAGCAATTAATGATAAAATGGAGGCGAAAAAGTATGAGTAAAGTTAAACTAAAAATAGATGGCAGTCCTGTTGAAGTAGATTCGGATATGACAATACTTGATGCAGCTAAAGAGGTGGGGATTGATGTTCCTAAACTCTGCTATCATCCAGATTTGACACTGCATGGGGCCTGCCGGGTCTGTGTTGTTGAAAATGAAGATAATGGTCAGTTGCTGGCATCCTGTGTGGCACCGGTTGAGGATGGCATGGAAATCAGTACCAGGAGTATGAAAGCCAGACAGGCCAGGAGAAGAAATGTTAAGTTATTGCTGGCAAATCATCCTAATGACTGTCTTGGCTGTGATAGAAATGGTAGCTGTGAGTTACAGGATCTTGTTTACAGTATGGGAATTGGCAGTCATGATGTTGATGAACTTGAAGGTGAACGGAGAGACCTGCCAATTGATGATGTTGGGCCATCTTTAAGAAGGGATCCTAATAAATGTATTCTCTGTGGCCGCTGTGTTCGTGAATGTGAGGAAGTTCAGGGAGTTTCTGCACTCCAGTTTAGTGAGCGGGGATTTGATTCGATTGTAACAACTGCCTTTGATCTGCCTCAGAGTGAGATTAACTGTGCTAACTGTGGCCAGTGTGCAACTGTCTGTCCAGTTGGTGCTATAACTGAAAAGATAGAAATTAAGGATGTCTGGGAAGCTATTGAAAATGATGATATTCATGTTGTTGTGCAGACTGCTCCTTCAATTCAGGCAACGATTGGTGAGGAGTTTGGAATGGAGCCTGGTTCTGTGGTGACCGGGAAATTAGTCTCTGCATTGAGGCATATTGGTTTTGATGGGGTTTATTCGACTGAATTTACTGCTGATCTGACAATTTTAGAGGAGGGCAATGAGTTTTTACGGAGACTTGAAGGTGATAAGAATCTGCCCCATATAACTTCATGTTGTCCAGGCTGGGTTAAGTTTGCCGAGCATAATTATCCAGAATTGTTGCCCCATTTATCGACTGCTAAATCACCTCAGCAGATGTTTTCAACTCTGGCCAAGACTTATTATGCAAATGAAAAGGGTTTAGACCCTGCTAAGATATATACAGTGGCTATTATGCCCTGTACCGCCAAGAAGTTTGAAAAAGAGCGGGATGAGATGAGATCCAGTGGTTATAAAGATACAGATGCTGTTTTAACGACTAGAGAGCTGGCCAGAATGATTAGAGAATTAGGTTTAAGGTTTGATTTATTAGATGATCAGGATTACGATGAGTTAATGGGGGATGTCTCTGGTGCCGGTACAATCTTTGGAACGACTGGTGGAGTTACTGAAGCTGCAATTAGAACGGTTAAAGAAGAGTTGACCGGGGAAGAGCTTGAGAGATTGGATCTTGATTTTAGAGGTACCAATGAAGCCACAGTAGAAATCGGTGATAAGAAGATTAATGTTGCTATTGCCAATGGTCTGGCTAAAGCATCAGAAATATTAAAGGCTGTTAAAAATGGCGAAAAAGATTACCATTTTATTGAAATAATGGCATGCCCACATGGCTGTGTAGGTGGCGGTGGCCAGCCTTTACCTGTAGATGAGCAAAAGAAGGATGCCAGGGCCAGGGGGCTTGGCAGTATTGATGAGACAAGTAGTATTAGAAAGTCTCATAAAAATCCGAAAATAATTAAATTATATAATGAGTTTTTAGGTGAACCATTGAGTGGCGAAGCTCATCATCTCTTGCATACAAATTATAAAGAAAGACCTAAGAATTAAATAGGTTAAGTATTCAGGCAAAAAAGCTAAGTATAAGATATAAACCTGGCTGATTATGAGAAATCAGCCAGGTATTTTAATTTTTTAGCTTTATAATAAGGGTATAATCTGTTATAATAATATATCGATACTTTTATTAGGAGTGATATGATGAATGATTTATTGATTATGACTCCAGGGCCGACTGAGATTGCTGAATCGGTAAGAAAAGCCATGGCTCAGCCGATTACCAATCCAGATCTTGATCCTGAGTTTTTTGATTTTTATGCTGAAATGGTTTCAAAATTACAAAATATATTACATACTGAAAATGATGTTATTGTTATGAGCGGCGAGGGGATTTTAGGACTGGAATCGGCCTGTGCCTCTTTAATTGAGCCTGGAGATAGGGTTTTAGTTATTAATAATGGCATTTTTGGAAAAGGTTTTGCTGACTTTGTTCGGCTATATGGCGGAGAAGTTGAGTTAGTTGATTTTCCAGATGATCGGCCTGTCGATGCTGATAAACTTGAAAATCTTTTAAAAGAGGATTCTGATTATAAATTTTCTACCCTGGTACACTGTGAGACTCCAACTGGAATTTTGAATCCAGTTGAAGAAATAACAGAAGTTTTAAATCGATATGATATTTTATCAGTCGTTGATTCTGTTTCTGCTGTTGGTGGGGTGCCTGTAGATGTCGATAGCTGGGGGGTTGATATATTACTTGGGGGCTCTCAGAAATGTTTTTCTGCTCCTCCAGGAACTACTTTTATGAGTATTTCTGAAGCTGCCTGGGAAATGATTAATAACCGGGAGACTGAGGTTCATGGCTATTACCTTAATTTAATACCCTGGCAGAACTGGTATCAGAAAAAGAGCTTTCCCTATACCCAGGCTATTAGCGATATTTATGCTTTTGATCAGGCTTTAGATAACTGGTTAGGGGATGAAGATGTATTATTAAGACATGAAAAGAACGGCAGGGCAGTTAGAAATACACTGCAGAGGGCTGGACTTGAGCTCTTTGCCAGGGCAGGATTTTCAGATACAGTTACTGCTTTTAAGAAGCCAGCTGGTGTTGATTATGATGAGTTGAATCAGATTATGGCTGATAAGTATAATGTTATGATTGCCAGTTCTGTGGGCAAGTATGCAAAGGATATTTTAAGAATTGGTCATATGGGTGAAAACTGTTATGAAGAGAAGATTTATAGAACTTTAAAAGCTCTGGACAAGACTTTAAGGGAATTAGGTGTGGAACTTGAAGATGAGCTTCAGTTAATTTTTGCTGAAGAGACTGTATAGGTTCAGGAGGATTTTATGGAGATAGATTTAGTTGATGACGAATTGAATATATTATCGGTCTCGGCTGAAGAGACTGCTGATTTAGGGAAGATAATTGCAGATGCTATTGCTGACAGCAGGCCAGACCTTCCAGTTGTGATTTTATTGAATGGAGAGCTCGGCACTGGCAAAACCTGTTTAAGCCAGGGGTTAATTGATAAACTGGCCGGGGAGAATGCCAGTAGTCCCAGCTATTCTCTGATAAATCAGTATCAGGGCAATGAATTTGATATCTATCATATTGATCTCTATAGGCTTGATAATGAATATGAGCTGGATGAGATCGGGATTTATGAGATTCTTTTAGAAGAAAATCTTATTTTGATTGAATGGCCTGAGCTGATCAGACCATATCTTGAAGATTATATCGAGATAAGCATTGAGGGGCAGGCTGATCAGCAGCGTCAACTAAGGTTAAAGGCCAATTATGAATCAGGTCAAAAATTACTGGAGAGAGTGAAAGAATATGCTGAGTCTAGGAATTAATACAGCTACAAATTATCTAGGTATCGGGCTGGCAGAAGATGGCCAGATTATTTCTGATCTTAATATCACTGTTGATCAGAGTCATAATAAACGACTACTTCCCGGGATAAAGTATAGTCTTGATCAGCAGGGTATTAAATTGGAGGATATTGATATTATCGGTGCTGTAGTTGGACCAGGCTCTTTTACTGGTTTGAGAATTGCCCTGGCGACTGTTAAGGCCTTTGGGTTAATTAATAAATTTGAGTTTGTTCCTATATCCAGTCTTGATACGCTGGTGCCAAATATTGAGAGACAGGGGTATTATCTGCCAATGCTTGATGCCAGGCGAAAACGGGTTTATACTGCAATTTATCAGGGTGGATTTTCTTTGCCTGATACTGGCAGAATAAGTTATGATAGCGCCATAAAGGTTGCAAGGTTGCCAGCTTATCTGGCTGAATATACAACTGATAGCAGTCAGGAGATTATTTTTAGTGGACCCGGGGCTATTTATTATCAGGATAAATTAAAGGAGATTTTTGCTGATTCAAAGTTTGACTATAGTATTACTGATGGTTATGAGAATACTGGTCAGGGTGGCAGAATTGCCAGGCTGGCTTATTATTATTACGATAAGGGGCTTATTGCAAATATAAGAGATATTACTCCAGAATATTTGAAAAAGCCTCAGGCAGAGATTAACTGGCAGCGACAACAGAAGGAGGAAAATCAGGATGGATGATAAATTAATACTTGCAGTTGAGACTTCCTGTGATGAAACTTCTGCTGCTGTTATCGGTGCTGGTCCCAGGATTCTATCAAATATTGTGGCATCACAGGTTGACTGGCATAAGAAGTTTGGCGGGGTAGTTCCTGAAATAGCCTCTAGAAAACACCTTGAATTAATAGAACCTGTTATTGATGAGGCTATCTCAGAAGCAGGCATTGAATATAAAGATTTAGATGCAGTTGCAGCTACCAGAGGTCCTGGCCTTGTTGGAGCATTATTAGTTGGCTTTGCTGCTGCCAAGGGGTTGGCCTATAGTCTTGGACTGCCATTTATTGGCGTTAACCATGTTGCTGGCCATATTTATGCTAACTTTTTGATTAATAATGAAATTGCTTCTCCTTTTATCTGTTTAACTGTTTCTGGTGGTCATACAGACTTACTTTATTTTGATAGGCCAGGGAGTTACAGGTTTTTAGGAAGGACAAGGGATGATGCTGCCGGTGAAGCCTTTGATAAGATTGCCAGGTTTTTGGAGCTGGGCTATCCTGGTGGGCCTGAGATAGAGAAGATGGCTAAAACAGGAGATGCTAATGCTATTGAGCTGCCAAGGGCTTTAGTTGGCGAAGAAGGCTATGACTTTAGTTTTAGTGGCTTAAAGACGGCAGTAATTAATTATGTCCACAATGCCAGCCAGAGAGGCGAGGATGTTAATAAAAATGACCTGGCTGCATCATTTCAGCAGGCTGTGGTTGATAGTTTAACAGCCAGGCTGGAAAAAGCGGTTATGGATTTTAAGGCCGAGTCTATTTTATTGGCCGGTGGTGTTGCCGCTAATCAGGTCTTAAGAAATAAAGTAGAGCTGATTGCTAAAAGTGCAGATCTGGAATATTATGTTCCTCCTCTTAATTTATGTACAGATAATGCAGCTATGATTGGTGCAGCAGCGTATTATCGTTATGCTGATGCTGATTTTGACAATCTGGATATCGGTGTAAAAGCTGATCTTTCCATGTAACTTAAGGATTGATTATAATGGAAAATGGTTATTATTTAAAATTAATATATCAAACAGTGCAGGAATATAATATTATACCGCTGACATCGGTCTGTCAGCAGTCCTGTCTATTTTGCAGCCATCACTTTAACCCTGAGGATATTGAGGTATATTCTGGAGGGCATTTAGATAAAGGGATGGTTTTTTCTTTGTTTGATTATATTAATAAAGATAGGCCTGTATATATTGGAGAATCTGCTACTAGAATTATAGAAGGAGAACCCTTTAATCATCCTGACTGGCAGGAGATATTAAGAGAATTCAGATTGAGATTTCCTGAAACGCCACTAAGGATAACAACTTCTGCGGCTGGCTTAAATAAAGATGATATAGGGACTCTGGTTGATTTAGATAGTAATGGTAGTGGCGGGTTAAGATTAACTGTTTCAGTTAATCTCCTTGATTTAGAAAAAAGAGAAGAGGTTTTAGGAGCTGGCTCAAATAAACAGATACTGGAGATACTTAAAGAGTTAAATAGAAATGAAATTTTTGTAGAGACAAGTTTTGTTGCTATACCAGGAGTTACTGGCTGGGATGAGTTAGAAAACTCTTTATATAGAGTAAGTCAATTCGAAAATATTAAATTAGCCAGGATTATGATGGCTGGATATAGTAAATTTGCTGATGCTGATATTAAGAATAAGTTTCTGGTTGATCGCTTAAAATTGCAGAAGCAAGTTGAGGATTTAAATGATGAAATTTCTATACCATTGATATTTGAACCTGCAGTTATTAATGATTTGCAGGCTGAAATTTTAGGGATTATTATTAATACTCCAGCCTGGAGTGCTGGCCTTAAAAAAGGGGATATAATAAAAGAGATCTCTGGTGAAAAAGTTTTTTCAAGGGTTGATGCTTTTAATAAGTTCAAGGAGAGTTTAGAGAATAGAAATAAATTCAATCTTTTAATTAATAGAAAAGGGAGATCAAAAGAGCTTACTGTTAACAGTTCAGGCTGGGGAAGAAATGACTATACTGGTTTAGTTATGGCTAATGATTTTTCTTTTAAAGAATTTAGTAAGTTTAAAAACAAGTTTGAATCATCACATTATGCAAGGGTTTTGATATTAACTTCTAAGCTGGCTGAAGATAGACTTAATTTGATCGCAGAGATATTAGAAGATGAAGTTGGAATTGAGATTGATGTTATGGTAGTTGCTTCAAATTATTTTGGGGGCAATATTGGTTCAGCGGGATTACTTGTTGTTGATGATTATAAATTAATAGCAAATAGAGTAAATCAGCTTAATTATGATTTAATTATTACCAGTTCAGCTTTATTTGATATTGATGGTAGAGACTTAAAAGGTGCTTTAAGATCTGATTTGCTGGACTTATTTTCAACAGAGCTTTTTATTATTTAATAATAATTCGTTAGATGAAGAATTATGGAGCTTTAAGCAGCTAATCTTCATAAAGAGAAACTCATGTCTTTATTGGTGCTCTTAGAGGACTTGATTTCTGCTTGTTCCTTTATTATTATAATAACTGTGGTTATTAGCACTCGGCAAAAGTGAGTGCTAACAATATAGATAAATTTTGTTTAATAAAATTTGAAGGGGGTATATTCAGTGAATCTTAGACCACTTAATGACAGAATTGTAGTTGAGTTTGTTGAAGAAGAGGAAAAGAAGACTGAAAGTGGTATCGTTCTTCCAGATACTGCCAAGAAAGAAAAGCCTCAACAGGGTAAAGTAGTAGCAGTTGGAAAAGGCTGTGAAGATGGAGAATTAGAAAGTGTTAAGGAAGGCGAGCTTGTTGTTTTTGATAAGTTTGCTGGTACAAAAGTAAATCTAGATGGTGAAGAATTTGTAATACTCAGCCTGGAAGATGTCCTGGCTGTAATTGAATCATAAATAAGGAGGGTAATATATAATGGCTAAAGATTTAAAGTTCGGCGAAGATGCAAGAAGAGCTTTAGAGCGTGGCGTTGATTTATTAGCCCGTTCAGTTAAAATTACATTAGGTCCAAAGGGTAGAAATGTTGTTTTAGAAAAGAGTTTCGGTTCTCCAACAATTACTAATGATGGTGTTAGTATTGCTAGAGAAGTTGAAGTTAAAAACCGTTATGAAAATATGGGAGTTCAGGCTGTTAAAGAAGTAGCTACTAAAACTAATGATGTTGCTGGTGACGGTACAACAACAGCCACTGTTTTAGCAGAAGCTATCTTTAAAGAAGGCCTTAAAAATGTTGCTGCTGGCGCAAACCCAATGCTTCTTAAGAGAGGTATTGAAAAGGCAGTTTCCCGTTTAACCGATGAAATTGCTAACATAAGCAGACCGGTTGAAGGTAAAGAGGCTGTTTCTCAGATTGCTGCTATTTCAGCTGCCGATGAAGAAATTGGTGAGTTAATAGCTGAAGCCATGGAAAAAGTTGGTCAGGATGGAGTAATCTCTGTTGAAGAATCAAAGAGTATGGGAACATCTTTAGATGTTGTTGAAGGTATGCAGTTTGATCGCGGCTACCTATCACCATATATGGTAACTGATACTGAAACTATGGAAGCTTCTTTAGAAGATCCATATATTTTAATTACTGATAAGAAGATTTCTAATATCCAGGATATCCTACCTTTATTAGAAAAAGTTGCTCAGTCAGGCAAAGCATTATTAATAATTGCTGAAGAGGTTGAAGGTGAAGCACTTGCAACTCTAGTTGTTAATAAGATTAGAGGAACATTTAACTGTGTTGCTGTTAAAGCACCTGGATTTGGCGATAGAAGAAAGCAGCAGCTTGAAGACCTTGCTGTCTTGACTGGCGGTCAGGTTATTACTGAAGATCTTGGCCTTAAGCTTGAAAACGCTGACATTAGCATGCTTGGTCAGGCTAATAAAGTTACAATTACTAAAGATGATACAACAATTGTCGAAGGTAATGGCAATAAAGAAGATATTCAGAGCAGAATTGCCCGTCTAAGAAAGCAGATTGAAAATAGTTCTTCAGACTTTGATAGAGAAAAGTTAGAAGAGCGCCTTGCTAAATTAGCCGGCGGTGTTGCTGTAATTAAAGTCGGTGCTGCTACTGAAACAGAGCTCAAGGAGAAGAAACATCGTATTGAAGATGCTCTATCTGCAACTAGAGCAGCTGTTGAAGAAGGTCTTGTCCCTGGCGGTGGCGCAACCTTTATTGAAGCCATTAAAGCTCTCGATGATGTAAAGCTTGAAGGCGATGAAGCTACTGGTGTAGATATTGTAAGAAAAGCACTGGAAGCTCCTGTTAAAATGATTGCAAGCAATGCAGGTTATGAAGGTTCAGTAATTGTTGAAAAACTTAAAGATGCTCAGGCCGGTAAAGGCTTTAACGCTATGACTGGAGAGTTTGTTAATATGATTGAAGCTGGTATTATTGATCCAGCCAAAGTTACCCGTTCAGCTCTTCAGAATGCAGCAAGTGCAGCAGCTATGTTATTAACAACTGAATGCTTGATTGCTGATAGAAGTGATGATGACGATGATGGCTCATCCGGAGGCGGAATGCCTGGCGGAATGGGCGGAATGCCCGGTGGAATGGGCGGAATGGGTGGCATGGGCGGTATGATGTAAGCCCAAACCCATGAGTAATATCATTAAATTATAAATATAGAGGCGGTATGTCGGAAGGCATACCGCCTTTTTTGCTTGTGCTATATTTTTATGGTAAAATCTTAAATGAAAGAGCTAATAAATTAGTGGATTAAATTTAATGATCGAGAGGAGCTGTCATGAAAGGTAATAAAATTTTAGTTGTTGATTTTGGCGGTCAATATGCCAGAATGATTGCCAGAAGAATCAGGGATTTGGGGGTTTATGCAGAAGTTGTAACTAATGATTTTGAGATTTCAAAATTTGCTAAAGAAGATGTCATTGGGATTATTTTTTCTGGAGGACCAGCCAGCACAATTGCAGAAGATGCTCCAATGATAGATCCAGAAATTTTTAAGATTGAAAAGCCGATTTTAGGAATCTGTTATGGAATGCAGTTGATTGCAAAGTTTTTGCCTGGTGGTGGAGTAAAACCAAGTGATAAAAAGGAGTTTGGGAGAGCTCAACTTGAACTATTAGATAAAGATGATAAGCTATTTTCAGTTCTAGATTATTTTACTGTTGATAACAAATTATCTGTCTGGATGTCCCATGGCGATAGTGTAGTTGAGTTGCCAACTGGTTTTAAAAAGTTAGCCAGTACTGAAAATACTCCAATTGCAGCATTTGGTTCATCAGAATTAAGTATTTATGGAGTTCAGTTTCATCCAGAAGTTGAGCACACCACTGGAGGCAAAGAGCTGTTAAAGAGATTTGTCTTTGCTATCTGTGATGCTGAAAAAAATTGGACTTTAGAAGAGATTGTAGATGAGAAAGTTGCTGAGATCAGAAATTTAGTTCAAGAAGATTCAAATGTTGTTTTAGGTTTATCTGGAGGAGTTGATTCTTCAGTAGCCGCTGCCCTGATTGATAAGGCAATTGGATCGAGACTACATTGTATTTTTGTTGATCATGGTTTATTAAGATATAAAGAGAGTGAGCAGGTACAGAAATATTTTTCAGAAAATTTTTCAATAAATCTTCATGCTGTTGATGCTGTTGATAGATTTTTAGAAGAATTAAAAGGTGTTACTGATCCTGAAGAGAAGAGAAAGATAATTGGTCATGAATTTATTAAAGTTTTTGAAGACAAGGCAATTGAAATTGATGGGGTTACCCATCTTGCTCAGGGAACAATTTACTCAGATGTTATTGAGAGTGGAGATAGCAAGAATTCTGTAACTATTAAATCTCATCATAATGTTGGTGGCCTGCCTGATGAGATGGAGTTAAAGTTGTTAGAGCCATTGAGGGACCTTTTTAAAGATGAAGTAAGAGAGATTGGATCTCTGCTTGGTTTGCCTGATGAATTGGTCTGGAGACAACCTTTTCCAGGTCCTGGGCTTGGGATAAGAATTATTGGAGATATAACTGCTGAAAAACTGGATATTTTAAGAAAGGCAGATTATATTTTTAGAGAAGAGTTATCAAAATCTGATGTTGCTGATAAAGTCTGGCAATCCTTTGCAGTACTGCCAGATATCAAGAGTGTTGGTGTAATGGGAGATGAAAGAACCTATGGTTATCCGATTATATTAAGGGCTGTTTCAAGCATTGATGCTATGACAGCTGACTGGGTAAGAATTCCTGGAGAAACTCTTGATTTGATTTCAAGAAGAATTGTCAATGAGGTGGAAAAGGTGAATAGAGTTGCTTATGATATAACCTCTAAACCACCTGCAACAATAGAATGGGAATAATTATTAAATTTAGGAGGAATTAAAAAATGGCTAAAGATATTAAAAATGAATTTACTGAGCAGTTTTTTGAAGCAATTTTAAAACTGGAAAATATTGAGGAATGCTATGACTTCTTTCAGGATGTAGCAACAGTTGGTGAAATTCAGGCTATGGCACAGCGGCTTGAAGTTGCAAGAATGCTAAAAGATGGTGTAACTTATGAGGATATTGTGGCTGAAACCGGGGTAAGTACTGCTACAATTAGTAGGGTCAAGCGAGCCTTAGAATATGGCGAAGACGGATATGAAATGGTTTTAAAGAGATTAGGCAAGTAAAAAAAATGGTGAGTTAATGCTAAGAATACTAAAAAAAGTTCAGCAGTATTTAGTTAAAGTGCTAAATGGTATGGCTCTGGGTTTATTTTCTTCATTGATTATAGGTTTAATTATAAGTCAGGTTGGAGAATTATTGAACATCGATATGCTGATCCAATTTGGAGAGATTGCTCAGTTGTTAATGGGACCAGCAATCGGTGTTGGAATAGCTTATAGTCTGGAATTAAAAGGTCTAGGTTTATATTCTTCTTTAGTAACAGGTGCTTTAGGTGCAGGGACAATTGTTCTTGTTAATAACTCAGCAGCTATTCAAATTGGGGAACCTGTTGGAGCATTATTAGCAGCAGTTATCGGAGCAGAAATAGCTAAAAGGGTAACTGGTAAGACGCCGGTTGATATTGTATTGGTTCCAGCCACTACAATAATTGCCGGTGGTATTGCCAGTTCTATTTTTGGACCATGGTTGATAAGTTTTTCCTATTGGCTTGGACAGACTGTGAATCTGGCAACTACCCTCCAGCCTCTACCAATGGGTATTGCTGTATCAGTAATAATGGGGGTATTTTTAACTCTACCAGTTTCAAGTGCTGCTCTGGCAATTTCATTAGGCCTTGAAGGATTGGCAGCTGGAGCTGCCACAGTCGGTTGTTCTGCTCAGATGATAGGTTTTGCTGTTATAAGTTTTAAAGATAATGGTATTGGGGGGTTAATAGCTCAGGGACTGGGGACTTCTATGCTGCAAATACCGAATATATTGAAGAAACCATTAATCTGGATACCCCCAATAATTACATCAGCTATTTTAGGGCCAATAGCTACAGTTATATTTAAAATGGAAAATAGCAGAATAGGAGCAGGTATGGGGACTAGCGGCCTTGTTGGTCAGGTAGCTACTCTTGAAACTATGGGTAGTAATGCTCTAATTCCTATTTTATTGCTCCATTTTTTTCTGCCTGCAATTATTTCGTTTTTAATTTATAAAGTGATGGCTAGGAATGGTTTGATTAAATCTGGAGATCTTAAATTGACTAAGGAGGCCAATTAATTAATGGTTGAAGAATATGATGTTGTAATAGTTGGAACTGGACCTACTGGAATTTTTACTGCAATGAAAATTGTGGAAGAAAAACCGGCTTTAAATATTTTAATGATTGAAAAGGGTTCAGATATTGATAATAGAGTCTGTCCTATGAAATCTTATCCTGGTAGTGGAAAGGGATGTCAGGAATGTGTCTCCTGTGCGATTGTTTCTGGCTGGGGTGGAGCAGGTGCATTTAGTGATGGCAAATTATCTCTATCTGCAGATATCGGCGGAAATTTAGAAGAGTATATTGGCAGAGAAGAACTTGAACGGATGATTAAGATAGCTGATGATATTTATTTAGAATTTGATGCCCCTGAAAGGATTTTTGGTCCTGAAGATAATGAAATCCAGAAATTCAAGGATGAGGCTATTAGAGCAGGTCTTAAGTTTATACCTGCTAGATTGCGTCATTTAGGAACTGGACATACAAAAAAGGTTTTAAGTAAGATGAAAGATTACCTGGTTGAAAAGGGAGTTGAAATCAGGTTTAAGACAAAAGCGACTTCAATTTTAGTTGACGAAAATGAAAAAGTAAAGGGCATTGAGTTAAAAGATGGCACTAAAATATCAACTAATTATGTTAGTGTGGCTCCAGGAAGAGAGAATGCCAGCTGGCTTACAGAAGAAGTTAAGAGGCTTAATATTAGCACCAGTTTAAATCCTGTTGATATTGGTGTTAGAGTAGAAACTCCAGCTGCAATAGCTGAACCTCTCACTGATAAATTATATGAATCGAAATTGATTTATCAGACTCCGAGTTTTGATGATAAGGTCAGGACATTCTGCATGTCGCCTTATGGTGAAGTTGTTAGTGAGAATAATCAGGGTTTAATAACTGTAAATGGTCACAGTCATGCTGATATAAAGACTGAAAATACTAATTTTGCTTTATTGGTTAGCAAGACATTTACCGAGCCTTTTAAAGAACCGATTACTTATGGAAGAGCTATTGCCAAATTAGCTAATTTATTAGGTGGAGGAGTACTGGTTCAGCGTTTAGGAGACCTGTTAAATGGTAGAAGATCTACACCGACAAGAATGAGTAGAGGTCTGGTTGACCCGACCTTAAAAGATGCGACTCCTGGAGACTTAAGCCTGGTCTTGCCTCATAGACATTTAACTGGTATTATTGAAATGTTAGAGGCTCTAGATGAACTGGCACCTGGCATGTATTCAAGAGATACATTATTATATGGTGTTGAAGTTAAGTTTTATTCTTCAAGATTAGAAGTAACTCCAAACCTTGAAACAAAAATTAAGAATCTGTTTACTGGTGGCGATGGTGCAGGTATTACAAGAGGGCTTATGCAGGCTTCAGTAGCAGGATTGATAATAGGACGGGAGATTATTTCCAGACAAGGTTGAGCAAATGATTGGATACATGAGTTATAGTTCTATAAAGCGGGATAAATCGACATAATAATGCACTGATTTGGTTGACATTTGTTAAGTTCAGTGGTATAATTCAATTGGATTTTATTAGTATTAAAATATTGATAAGGAGGGCGTTAAAGAGTATGAAGTCAATGTTGAGAAATGGATTGGTGATTGTATTAGCATTAGCATTTGTTTTTGCTGGTACAACAATGGCAATGGCAGAAGAAGAGGACAGAATAGTTATAGGATCTGGTGCTGAGGCTCCTGGTTTAGATACCAGAGCAGAGGTTGATATCCCAGCCTTTGAAAGAATTAATTTAATTAATGAACCTTTAATAGTAATTGAGAATGACTTAAGCCTGGGACCTGCACTCGCTGAAGATTGGGAGTATAGTGAAGATGCAACTGAATTAACATTTTATCTTAGAGAAGGTGTTGAATTCCACCATGGTCGTGAATTTGTAGCTGACGATGTTAAGTATACCATCGAGTGGATTTTAGACGAAGACAATGATGCAGCTAATAGAGATCTATATGCTGCCATTGAAGAAGTAGAGATAGTTAATGATTATGAAGTTACACTTCATCTAAGTGAAGTAAATACTTTCTTAATCAACAATATTGCTCGTTTCGGTATTGTTCCAAGGGATATAGGAGAAGAACTTGGAGACGATTATGGTAATGAGCCAGTAGGTACTGGTCCATATGTATTTGAATCATGGGATAGAGATGATCGTATGATTCTAGAGGCTCATGAAAATTATTGGGGCGGTACTCCTAATTTTGATGTAGTTGAATTTAGAGCTATTCCTGAAGATTCAGCCCGTCTATTAGCATTTGAAGCTGGCGAAATTGATATGTATCAGGGTGGAGTTGTACCTGATGAATTGGCCAGATTAGAAGATGATCCTGATGTTGATGTTTTCAGAACAGCAGGTACTGGTTATAGTTATGTTGGTTTCGATAATGAAGAAGGACCAATGACAGATGAGAACTTAAGAAAAGCAGTATCTTACATGGTTAACCGTGAAGCTATTGTTGAGCATATTCTTCAGGGAATCGGCGAAGTTGGTCAAAGTCAGATTGTTCCAACTATGCCATGGTTCCACAGTGATTTAGACTTTATTAGTTATGATCCTGAAAAGGCTCATGAGTATTATCAGCAGTCAATTGCAGCTGAAGAGGATGTTGAATTAAGGATCTTCACAAATGAAAATCCAGTAAGAATGCAGATTGCTGAAATCATGGAGTATGAATTAAGTGAACTTGGTCTTGATGTTGAAGTAGTAATTGAAGAGTGGGGTGCCTTCCTCGATAGAATATATGATACCAATGATTATGAAATGTTCATTCTAGGTTGGGGTGGCCAGATGGACCCTGATAGAGCTTCATATCGTCAGTTCCATAGTGAAGGTTCAGCTAACCATGTAAATTATTCTAATCCTGAAATGGATGAATTATTAGAAGAGGGTAGAAGAACTGATCCTGAATCTGATGAGTCAATTGAAATTTATCATAGAGTCCAGGAAATCTTAAATGAAGATGCTCCTAAAGTATTCTTGAACTATACTGAAGAGGTAGCATTAGTACAGCCTGAATTTGAAGGATTTGAAGTTCATCCATATGCAGCTAATGCATGGTTGTCAGTTCCTTTCCTAGAAAGAGCTGAGTAATTAGTTGTAAAATATTAGTTTGAGAGAATAAAAGCTAAAACACCGGCTTATGCCGGTGTTTTAAGCTTAATTTTACAACTTTTACCCTTTAAATTAGAAGAAAATTTATATTAGGATTATTTAAGTAGAAGGGAGATTCGCTTTTAAAAATGTCTAAATATATTATCAGACGTTTATTATATTTAATATTAATTTTAATTGGTGTTTCATTGATTGTTTTTATGTTAGTGCATTTAGCTCCTGGTGATCCTGTAAGAATAATGTTAGGTGAAGATGCTTCACCTGCAGAAGTTGAGAGATTGAGGGAAAATTATGGTCTGGATCAACCCTTACATATCCAGTATTTCCGCTGGGCTGGCAATGTATTACAGGGTGATTTAGGAACATCTATAAGACAAAGGAGACCAGTAACAGAATTAATTTTTGCTCGAATGCCGGCAACATTTGAACTGGCTTTAATGGGAATGCTATTTTCTATTATTGTTGCTATACCCTTAGGAATAATAGCAGCTATAAAACAATCGACATGGGTTGATTTTTCAACAATGATACTGGCTTTAATTGGAGTTTCTATGCCCAGTTTCTGGATTGGTTTAATGCTTTTAACCCATCTGGCTCTACGAGTTGACATTTTACCGTTATTTGGTAGGGGGCCATCACTATTTGTTGGAATTGGTAGCATTTTTACAACTGGTAGTTTTATGACACTTATAAATTCTCTTAGATTTTTGATATTACCAGCGATCTCATTAGGGATTATTCAGACTGCTCTTTTAACCCGTTTAACCAGGTCCAGTATGTTAGATGTTTTAAGAGCTGATTATATAAGAACTGCTCGTTCTAAAGGATTAGGAGAAAGAGTTGTAGTAACTAGACATGCTTTAAGAAATGCTCTCCTCCCTGTAGTTACAGTACTTGGTATTAGATTAGGTGCTATGCTTGGTGGCTCAATTATTATTGAAACTGTTTTTGCCTGGCCTGGAGTAGGTAGATTAATTTATAATGCTATCTCGCAGCGAGATTTTCCAATAGTTCAGGCAGGTACTTTATTACTGGCTGTAGCATTTTCACTGGCTAATTTATTAGTTGATATTAGCTATGCTTATCTCAATCCAAGGATACGTTATGATTGATTTTAGTAAAGGGAGGATATTCAAATAATGAAAACATTACTAAAAAATAAACAGGCTTTAGTTGGAATTATTTTAATTGGTTTAATGATATTAATAGCAATTTTAGCACCAAGATTGGTACCTCAGGATCCTTATGCACAGAATCTCTTTAATAGATATCAGGCTCCTGAAGGTATTGGAGGAGAACATATTTTAGGCACAGATAATTTAGGTCGAGATGTTTTTAGCAGACTGATAATGGGTTCTAGAGTTTCATTACTTGTAGGTTTTATTGCAGTTGGAATTTCACTATTTATTGGTCTGGTTTTAGGAGCTATAGCAGGTTATGTTGGTGGTTGGTTAGATGAGGTTATTATGAGATCGATGGATGTGATTCTTGCTTTCCCCGCTATTTTGCTTGCAATTTTTATTGTAGCAGCTTTAGGACCTGGTATGGTGAATGCCATGTTTGCTATTGCAGTAGTTAGAATACCGTCAATGGCCAGAATCACTAGAGGTCAGGTCTTAGGCTTAAAAGAAGAGGAGTTTGTAGAAGCTGCTAGAGCTATGGGAGCGACAAACTTTTCAATATTATTTAAGCATATACTGGTAAATGGTTTTGCTCCTATGATGGTCATGGCAACACTTGGTATGGGAACAGCTATTGTTACTGAGGCTGGCTTGAGTTTCCTAGGTTTAGGTGCTCAGCCACCTATGATCAGTTGGGGGAGAATGTTAGCTTCTGGTAGGGAAGCTTTGAGATCTGCTCCTCATGTTACGACCTGGTCTGGTATTGCAATAGTTTTATCTGTATTAGGTTTTAACCTATTAGGTGATGGTTTAAGAGATATATTTGATCCTAAATTGAATAGATAATTTTTAGATGTTAATAATAAATTATAGGTACTGGCTTTTAATAAGCTGGTGCCTTTTTTTATTTTGATAAATATTTTCTTGACAGTGAGAGTTGGATATGTTATATTCTTTAGTGTGATAAAGAATTAAAGCAAATATATTGTTGCACTGGAGGATTAATTATGGAACTTAAATTTAATGGTTTACCTGAAGGTATGGCTTTTTATATGCCTGAGAAAGCAAGGTCTTTAGATTTATTAAAAAATACTGGCCAGAATATACTTGAAAGTTTTGGTTATGAGCCTTTGTATGTACCGGCTTTATTGCCTTATTCCCTTGTCTGTTCAGGTGTTGAAAAAGAAAAAGTTAAGAATTATTATAAATTAATCGATTATCAGGGAGATATTTTAGTATTAAGGCCAGAGATGACCTCTGCGATTGCCAGTTTAGTAGCTAGAGAGCAGGATAATATTACATTTCCAGCTAGATTTTATTATTATTCCTCTGTATATCGTCATGAGACTACCCAGAGTGGTAAGGATAGAGAGATTTATCAGCTAGGTGCAGAGAGATTTGGTGGTAGCGAAGATGCTGATATAGAAATACTATTACTTATTCAGAAAATAATTGAAGCTGCTGGTTTAGATGATTTTCAGGTGGAAGTAGGAAATATAAGTTTTTTAGAAGAAGTATTTGTAAGTTTAGATTTAGAGCAAAATTTAGTTAAAAAATTAAAAGTTAAGTTAGCCAGTAGAGATTTAGTAGGTTATAGAAATATATGCCTTGAACTTGAAAAAGATAAGAAGGATAAACTATTGAAATTGCTGGAATTAAGAGGTGGTCCAGAAATATTTGCTAAAGCAGAGAAAATTATAGGTAGCAATAATAAGTCATTAGAACATTTAAAGAAAATTTATAGCAGCTTAAAATTAATAAATATGGCTGAAAGAATAAATTTTGATTTAACTTTAATGAGAAATCTGGATTATTATACAGGGATTGTTTTTGAAGTAATGTCTCCGAATTTAGGTTACAATATCTGTGGCGGAGGGCGTTATGATAAGTTATTATCCAGATTTGGTGTAGAGAGCATTCCTGCAGTAGGTTTTGCTATCGGAATGGAAAGGTTAAGGCTTGCTGTAAATGGTGGGCAGAGTTTAGATAGAAGCAGTAAGATAAAAATTTATCTTGAAGATGTAAATGATTTAGATAAGTCCTTTGAGCTTATTGATGAACTCCAGGATAAAGGTTTTGAAACATTGATAGAATATGAAAACCTTAAAGTTGATAATATCGATGCAGATGAAATAATAATTAAAATTGATGATATCTTTGCTGTATTTATTGAAAAAGAGGAAAGAAATTTTGAGAGGATTGCTGAGGTGTTAGAATATGTCAGAACTGAACTTGAAAATAGCAATGCCTAAAGGGAGATTATTTTCTCAGGTACTTGAAGTCTGCAGTAATACTCCTTTAATAGGCCAGGATAATAATTTATCTACACTTTCGAGAAAGTTAGTTCAAAGGGTTGATGAGACAGGCAATGAGTTTATGTTAACAAAACCAGTTGATGTTCCCGCTTATGTTGAGCATGGAGCGGCAGACCTTGGTTTTACAGGTAAAGATGTAATTGCAGAAAAAGAAAGAAATATATATGAAGTTTTTGATCTAGAAATAGGAAAATGCAGTCTGGTGGTTGCGATTCCAGATAAATTGAAGTATGAAAATCCAGAAGAATTACCTGATAATTTGAGGGTTGCAACTTCTTATCCAAATTTAACAGCCAATTATTTTAATGATTTAGGAATTAAGGTTGAAGTGATTCAGTTAGGTGGTTCAGTTGAACTGGCTCCATTAGTTGATCTGGCAGATATTATTGTTGATATTACATCTACTGGAACTACTTTAAGAAAGAATAATTTAAAAGCTATTGGCACTATTTTAGATTCATCAGTACGAATGATTGTTAATAGAATGAGTTATAGAACTAATTCTAATCTGATTGATGAAATAATAAGTGGAATTAAATCAAATGTTGGGAGTAATTAATATGGAGAAGATAAATTTACCAGGTGACAGAAAAAGATTAGAGGATTTTTTGCAAAACAAGAAGGTTGATTATGCTGGAGAATTAATGGAAAATGTAAATAGTATAATAGAGGATGTTGTTAATGAGGGCGATAAGGCGTTATTTGATTTCACAGAAAAGTATGATGGCGTTAAACTAGAAAGATTGAGTGTTGATAAAAGTTTTCTAAAAACTTCTGAAATAGATGAGGAATTATTGGACTCTCTCAAAGTGGCTAAAAGAAGATTGATTGATTACTCAAAAAGTCAGCTAGATAAGAGCTGGTATAAGAGAAATGAAAATGGTGGCTTTGTTGGTGAACAGATTACTCCAATTGAAAGGGTAGGGCTATATATTCCAGGGGGAAGGGCAGCTTATCCCAGTTCTGTCCTGATGACTGCTGTACCAGCTCTGGTAGCTGGTGTTAATGAGATTGTTGCTGTATCTCCACCAGGTAAAGATGGCAAGATAAATCCAACTGTTGCTAGAACTTTAGATTTATGTGGGATTGATGAAGTTTATTCTATTGGTGGAGCCCAGGCCATCGCAGCTTTAGCTTATGGTACAGAGACCATAAAAAGAGTTGATAAAATAGTTGGTCCAGGCAATAAGTATGTCACTATGGCTAAAAAGTTAGTCTTTGGCCAGGTTGATATAGATATGCTTGCTGGTCCCAGTGAGGTGCTGGTGATTGCTGATGAAACAGCTGCTCCAGATGCAATTGCTTCTGATTTGTTGGCCCAGGCCGAGCACGATCCAGAAGCAAGAGTTGTTTTAATTACGGCTGAAGATGATATTATTATGGAAGTTGAGGATGAGCTGGAAAAACAGCTTGAAATGTTAAAGACAAAAGAAACTGCAAGGAGTTCTCTTGAGAATTATGGTTTAATAATAAAAGTTGGGAATTTAGATGAAGCTATAAAAGCAAGTAATGAAATTGCTCCAGAACATTTAGAGCTGATTGTAAATGATTCTTTGAAATATATTGAAAGAATAAAACATGCGGGATCTATTTTTATTGGAAAGTGGACACCAGAGGTCGCCGGAGATTATTTAGCAGGCCCCAATCATGTCTTGCCTACTTCAGGGACTGCCAGGTTTTCTTCTCCTCTTTCCGTAAATGATTTTGTAAAGAGTTCCAGTCTGATCTATTTTACTGAAGAAGAGTTAAGGAATACGTTTACAGATATTGAAAGGATTGCAGAGTCAGAAGGTTTGCCTGCTCATGCCAGTGCTGCTAGAATCAGGCTGGAAAGTACTGGTGATAAAAATGATTAAATTATCATCTAATGAGAATCCATACCCATTAACTGATGAGGTGGCAAAAGAAGTAAATAGACTTGCCGTTGAAGTTGCTTATAACAGGTATCCTGATAAGACTTATATTGAATTACGAAAGGCATTAGCTGGATATACTGGTTTTCCAGCAGATCAAATTATTGCCGGTAATGGTTCTGATGAATTGATTTTATTAAGTTTATTAGAGTATGGCGGAAGAGATAGTGTTATGATATCCCCGGCTCCTACCTTTGGAATGTATAGCCATTATGCCAGTGTTACTGAAACGGAGATTATGGAAGTGCCTTATAAGCTTGAAGCTGAATTTTTGTTTCCAGAGGATAAAATTATGGAGCTTGCCAGCAAGTATGATGATGGAATTATATTTTTATGTTATCCGAATAACCCGACCGGTGAAAGATTTTCTCTGAGCTGGCTGGCTAAACTTTTAGCCGAGACTGAATTAATGGTAGTAGTTGATGAAGCCTATTATGAGTTTTCTGGAAAGACTGCAATAGACTTAATAAATAATAATCAAAATCTAATAGTTTTAAGAACCCTCTCTAAAGCATTTGGGCTGGCAGGCCTTAGAGTTGGTTATTTAATGGCCAATAAACCTGTAATAGATGGGTTGAATGAGATTAGATCTCCTTATAATATAAGCAATTATAGTGCTAAAATAGCAGTTGCTTTATTAGGTTTTGAAGATGAATATAGAAAACAGTGGATAGAGATGAGAAGTGAAAGAATCAAACTGGAAGAGTTTTTGAAAAAACATGATAGCATTAATGCCTTTCATTCTGAGGGCAACTTCATTTTATTTAAAACTGATAATGATGAGGAAGAGATTAAAGATAAATTATTGGAAAGAAATATTATGATAAGATACTGGGATAACCTTGATACATTAGGAAAAGCTTTAAGGGTGAGTGTTGGGATGCCTGAAGAAAATGAACTGTTTAAAGAGGAGATAACGTCAATTTTAGAGGGGGTTTAAGATGGTTAAGTTAGAAAGGAATACAAATGAAACTTCTATTGTGTTAGAACTGGATTTATTTGGCGAAGGAGATTATGATATAAATACCGGGATTGGATTTTTTGATCATATGCTTGAACTCTGGTGCAAACATGGTTTTATTGATTTAAAGCTTAAGGCAGAAGGTGACCTTGAAGTTGATAAGCACCATACAGTTGAAGATATTGGGATTTTACTTGGTCAGGCGATGAATAAACAGTTAGGCCAGCGAGGAGGTATCACCAGGTTTGGAGATTTTACTCTGCCTATGGATGAAGTTTTAGTTCAGGCAGTTGTTGATCTTGGAGGAAGGTCATATTATAGGAGCAATCTAGAATCAGATAGAACAGAGATAAATGGCTTTCCAATTGAATTGGTTGATGAATTTTTTAGGGCTCTAACCAGCAATGGTTGTTTAAATCTTCATTTAGTGGTGATAAGAAATGGTAATGCCCATCACCTGATTGAGGGAGCTTTTAAAGCATTTGCCAGGTCTATAGATCAGGCTTTAAGACCTGATGATAGATTGGAAGGCAGACCATTATCAACTAAGGGGAGCCTGGGAGAGAGTGGCAGACATTGATCGGAATAATTGATTATGGTGCAGGGAATATAGGTAATGTTGAAAGGGCATTTAGATACCTTAATGAAGAGACATCTATTATAGATAATGGTGATAATATTAGTAGTCAACTTTCTCTTTTAGTATTACCAGGAGTTGGTTCCTTCGCTGCAGGGATGGCAGGTCTTAAAGAGCGGGATTTAGTTAAACCAATTAAAGAATTTATAGAATCAGGTAGACCTTTTTTAGGGATCTGCCTTGGCCTGCAGCTTTTATTTGCAAGGAGCAAAGAGAGTGGTCTGGTATCAGGGTTAGAGTTTTTTGATGAAGAATGCTTGAAATTTGATTCAAAAAAGATTAAAAGAGTTCCACAGATTGGCTGGAATAAAGTTGAAACAGTTGTAGAATCAAAAGTTTTTAATGAGTTACCGGATCAATATTTTTATTTTGTCCATAGTTATTATGTGCCGGTTATTCCTGATCTAACAGTTGCTAAAGCTGATTATGGTGGCCAGGAATTTACAGCCATTCTTAATAGGAAAAATATCTGGGGAATTCAACCCCATCCTGAAAAGAGTGGCAGGACAGGATTAAAGTTTTTAGAGAATCTGATTGGAGTGATTAAATGATAGTAATTCCAGCGATTGATATTATAGATGGTAAAGCAGTCAGATTAACAAAGGGTGATTATGATAGAGAGGAAGTAATGGATTTGGATCCTGCTGCCAGGGCTAAAAGTTTTAAAGAAGATGGAGCTAGTGAAATCCATATAGTTGACCTGGATGGAGCTAAGGCAGGGGAACCGGTTAACCAGGATTTAATAGAAGAGATCTGTTCAATACCTGGCCTGAAAAGCCAGATAGGCGGCGGAATTAGAAATTATCAGTTTGCAGAAGAATATTTAAAATTTGCAGATGCTGTCGTAATTGGGACTGCGGCTATTAAGAATCCTGTGTTGCCTGTGAGTTTAGCTGAGGAGTATGGCAGTGGAAGGGTTATAGTCGGTTTAGATGCTAGAGATGGTAAGATAGCCCTTTCAGGCTGGGAAGAGGATACTGAGATTCAGGTTGAAGAGGTTATTGAAGATTTTATCAGCAAAGGAATTAATAGATTTATTTATACTGATATTGATAAAGATGGGATGCTTGAAGGGCCTAACTTTGAATATATTGAGAGATTGTTGAGTTACGGAGTTGAAATTACAGCATCTGGAGGTATTACTACTTTAGATGATCTAAAAAAGTTAGATTCGATTGGAGTTAAAAGGGCAATAGTTGGTAAAGCAATTTATAAAGGTATAATTGACGTGGAAAAAATCTGGCAGGAGGGATTGTAATATGTTAACTAAAAGATTAATACCCTGCCTGGATGTTAAGGATGGAAGGGTTGTTAAAGGAGAGAAGTTCGTTGATTTAAAAGATCAGGGTGATCCAGTGGAGATGGCTAAAGATTATAATAAATCTGGTGCTGATGAGCTGGTCTTCTTAGATATTACTGCTACTAAAGAAAATAGGGAAACTATTAAGAATTTAGCTATTGAAGTTTCAGAAACCCTTTTTATACCCTTTACAGTTGGTGGGGGTATCAAATCAATTGCTGATTTTAAAGATTTAATTCAGGCCGGGGCTGATAAGGTGGCTATTAATTCAGCTGCTGTCAGAGATCCTGATCTGATTACTAGAGCTGCTAAAGAATTTGGCAGTCAGGCTGTGGTTGTTGCGATTGACGCAAGAAAGAGAGAGTCTGGTGATGGCTGGGAGGTCTTAATCAGTGGAGGCAGCGAAGAGACCGGGCTTGACCTGATAGAATGGGCTAAAGAGGCTGAAAAACTTGGAGCCGGCGAGATTTTATTAACCAGTATTGATGCTGATGGGACTAAAGCTGGCTATGATTTAGAACAGTTAAAGGCTGTTAGTGATGTTATAGGGATTCCTCTGATAGCTTCTGGTGGTGCCGGTTCTCCCGAGGATTTATATGATGCCCTGACGGATGGGGAGGCTGATGCGGTTTTAGCCGCTTCCATCTGGCATCAGGATATATATCCAATCAGAGACTGTAAAAAATATCTTTTAGATAAAGGCCTTCCGATTAGACCAGTCTGGGAGGATGATTAAATTGGGATTAGAAAAATTTAATACTGAGGAGTTTTTGGATAAGGTCGATTTTGATAATAGAGGCCTTGTACCTGCTATTTTACAGGATATATATACTGGCCAGGTATTAATGCTGGCATATATGAATAAAGAATCGATAAATAAAACTGTTGAAACAGGGAGAGCTACTTTTTATAGCAGATCTAGAGAGGACCTCTGGCTTAAAGGTGAGACTTCAGGTAATTATCAGGAAGTTAAAGAGATATCCCTTGATTGTGATGGTGATAGTATTTTGCTTAAAGTTAAACCAGCAGGACCAGCCTGCCATACTGGGAATAAAAGTTGTTTTTATCGGGAATTTTATAGAGATGCTGATGTTTCAGGCTGGGAGATTATTTATAAGTTAGAGGATATCATTAAATCTAGGAAGATTAATCTGCCAGAGAATTCCTATACAACTTCATTATTTAAAGCTGGCAATAAAAAGATAGGGCAAAAAGTTGGCGAGGAAGCTGTTGAGACTGTAATAGCTGCCCTGGCAGAACCGGAAAGGCTGGCAGAGGAGACTGCTGATTTAATTTATCATCTGATTGTTCTTTTAGTAGATTCAGGTTTAAGCATAAAAGATATTCAAAAAGAACTTATAGCTAGATATTAATAAAATTGCACCTGTTAATACAGGTGCTTTTTTGATATGATTTAATATGGAGGAAATAATTTTTTATTGATAATTTTAATTGATTTCTTGGGAGGTTAAATTATGGAGGAGTTTGACTTTGATTCAGGTATTTATATCCTGGAAATATTTAAACATAAACCAGGCAGGATTGAAGTTGGTGCTTTAGGTAAGATTGCATTTCCAGCTGGTTACTATTATTATATAGGTACTGCCCAGAAAAATTTGAATTCCAGAATAAAAAGGTATCTGGAAGGCCCGGAAAGATTGCACTGGCATATCGATTATTTTTTACTGGAAGCTAATGTGCAGAATGTTTATGCCTGGCCCTTAGATAAAGATTATGAATGCGAAATAGCTGATGCTCTTTTAGAACTAGAAGATATTGAAGTTATAGAAGCTGGTTTAGGATCCAGTGATTGTAATTGTAAGACTCATTTATTATTTAAAGAAGAACCATTTAATGATTTAGAAGAATATATATCAGGAGAAGTGATTGTTTAATGAATTCAACAGAAAATCAAATTTTAGCAGGACTTAATCAGCCTCAGAAAGAGGCAGTCATGCATTTTAAAGGGCCTGCACTTGTTTTAGCAGGAGCCGGTAGTGGAAAGACAAGAGTTTTAACCAGAAGGATTGCCTATCTGATTGCAGAATATGGGGTAAATCCAGGAAATATACTGGCGATGACCTTTACCAACAAGGCGGCCTCAGAAATGAAAGAAAGGGTAAATAAATTGATCTCAGAGGAAATGAGGAGCTGGGTCGGCACCTTTCATTCCTTTGGAGCCACTCTTTTAAGAAGAGAGGCAGAAAAACTCGGTTTTAAGAGAAATTTTTCTATTTATGATACCTCAGATCAGAAAAGAATGATTAAAGAGATTATGCAGGATTTAAATATTGATACGAAAAAGACTAAACCGAGTCGAGTTTTAAATGAGATTAGTGATGCTAAAAATCAGTTGATTAGACCAGAGGATTATAAAGTTGAAAAGTTTAACTTTCTATCTGAGCTGGTTTCTAAGATTTATCCTACTTATCAGCAGAGGATGAAAGAGAGCAATGCCTTTGATTTTGATGACCTGATTATGAAGCCCTGTCAGTTATTTACTGAATATCCCAGGATCAAAGAATATTATAATGAAAAATATAAGTATATTCTGGTAGATGAGTACCAGGATGTTAACCATGCCCAGTATAGATTGAGCCAATTATTAACAGGTATTGATAATAATATCTTTGTTGTAGGAGACCCTGATCAGTCTATTTATGGATTTAGAGGGGCAGATATTAATAATATCTTAAATTTTGAGAAGGATTTTGCTGATGCTAAAGTTATTCGCCTGGAACAGAATTACCGGTCCAAGGAGAATATTTTAAAGGCAGCCCAGTCTGTAATTAAGAATAATAGTTCCAGGCTGGATAAAGATCTCTGGTCTGACCGTGGTGAAGGGGATAGTATTGAGTTTTTTGAAGCTGCCACTGATAAAGAAGAGGCCGGCTTTATTATGGAAGAAGCAAAGAAACTGAATAGAGCTGGAGAGTACAACTATGGAGATATGGTCGTATTATACAGGACTAATGCTCAGTCCAGGAGTATTGAGGATGTTTTAAGACGGAATCAGGTTCCCTATCAGATTGTTGGTGGTTTAAAGTTTTATGACAGAAAAGAGATAAAGGATATTGTTGCTTATTTGCGATTAATCAATAATCCTGCTGATACAGCTGCTCTTTTAAGGATAATTAATGAACCTGCCAGGGGCATTGGCGCTAAAACTATTGAGCGGGTCCAGGATTATGCCTATGCTAACAATATTTCTCTTTTTCAATCATGTCTGGAGTCAGATCATAATCCTGAGCTAACTAAGGCTTACTCCAGTAGGGTTATTGAGTTTGCAGAATTAATTGAGGAATTTCAGGAGTTAGAAAATGAAATAACTATTGATAAACTGGTAAGTAAGATACTCTCTAAGACTGGTTATGAATCGGAGATTATTTCTAAGGAAGGCCCTAAAGCCCAGGAAAGACTTGAGAATATTGGGGAATTACAGAGTGCAATGCGGGAATATCTTCAGGAGAATGATGATGGCAGTCTGGCAGGATTTTTAGAGGAGGTTGCTCTGATTGCTGATATCGATACAATGGAGGATAAAAATAATTTTATTACTTTAATGACTTTGCATTCTGCCAAGGGGTTAGAGTTTCCAGTTGTTTTTCTGGCAGGTCTTGATGAGGGGCTTTTCCCCCATGGTAATTCAATGGATGATGCCAGTGAGATTGAAGAGGAGAGAAGGCTCTGTTATGTCGGTATAACCAGGGCCCAGGATAAATTATATATTTTAAGGGCTAAAAATAGGTTTAGATATGGAGAGAGCAAATATTATGCCCCGTCTAGATTTTTAAATGAGATACCAGATAGTCTTATTAATTGTGAAGATGATGAAGATTATGGTACTATAGATATTAAAGATAAAAGTAACAATAGCAGTATTAATGCCAGAAGTAGTAATTATAAAGAGGGTCAAAAGATTATTCACCCTAGCTGGGGAATTGGCGAGATTAAGCAGGTTAAAGAAGATAGAGGAACAAAGTTGACTATCCGCTTTAAAGATGGAAAAGAGAGGGAGCTATTAGCTGAATATGCTCCATTGCAACCTGTCAGGAGGTAGGTTATGGCTGAATTAGATAAAAGAGAGGCTAAATCAGAGATTGATCGGTTAAGGGAAGAATTAAGGTATCATGAATATAAATATTATGTTGAAGATAACCCGGAAATATCTGATAGCGAATATGATGAGTTGATGAATAGGTTAATTGAGCTGGAAGAAGAGTTCCCTGAATTTAAGTCAGAGGATTCACCATCAGCAAGGGTTGGAGGCAGACCGATTGATGCCTTTGAGAAGGTTGAGCATAGCCAGCAGATGTTGAGTCTGGATAATGCCTTTAATGGAGAAGATCTAAAGGATTTTGCCAGTAGGGTTGAAAAAAACCTTGCTGCAGGAACTGAGTATGATTATATAGTTGAGCATAAGATAGACGGGCTGGCCCTAATTATCAGATATGAAAATGGCAGTTTGAAGCTGGCTTTAACCAGAGGTGACGGCCAGGTTGGCGAGAATGTTACTGCCAATGTTAAAACTATAGCCGCTATCCCTCTAAAGCTGAATAGGGAGCTAGATATTGAGCTTAGAGGAGAAGTCTATATACCTGAAGATAGATTTAAAGAATTAAATGAGAAACGGCTTGATGCTGGCCAGGAGCCATTTGCCAATCCTCGGAATGCTGCTGCTGGTTCAATCAGGCAGTTAGATCCAAAGATTGCTGCTGAGAGACCCCTTTCTTTTCTGGCCTATGATATTATAAACTTAGAAGCCGGGGAGCAGGTTAAAACCCATCTTGATGAATTAGAACTGCTGGAAGAGGCTGGATTTAAAGTTGGCTGGTATCAGCAAGAACGTTCAGTTGAGCGGATTATTGAGATCTGTAACAATTGGATTGAGAAAGAAGAGGAATTAAATTATGGTATTGATGGGATGGTTATTAAATTAAACCAGCTTGAACTTAGGGAGGAATTAGGCAGTACCAGTAAAGCGCCAAGATGGGCTATTGCTTATAAATTTCCTGCCCAGCAGAAGACTACTTTTGTTAAAGATATTATCATATCCATTGGTAGAACCGGTGCATTAACACCAACGGCAATCTTAGAACCTGTTGAAGTTGATGGTTCTACAGTTAGCAGGGCAACACTTCATAATGAAGATGAGATTAGACGGAAGGATGTCAGGATTGGCGATAAAGTTTTGATTCAGAAAGCAGGGGATATCATCCCTGAGGTAGTAAAGGTGATTAAAGATGTGAGAACCGGTGATGAGCAGGAATTTATTATGCCAGATAGCTGCCCTGCCTGTGGTTCTGAAGTCTTTAAAGACCCTGATGAGGCAGTTCATAGATGTTTGAATGTAGGCTGTCCGGCTAAGCTGAGGGAGAAGATAATCCATTTTGCCTCAAGAGACGCCATGAACATTGATGGGCTGGGGCCTTCGATAATTGATAAGTTACTGGAGGCAGAGCTAATTTCTGATTTTGGAGATCTATATTATTTAGAGCATGGCGAGCTGGCAGACTTAGAAAGGCTTGGAGATAAATCTGCCCAGAATTTACTTGATGCCCTTAAAAGAAGTAAAGAAAGGCCATTCGACAGGGTGATTTATGCCCTGGGAATCAGGCATGTTGGTTCCAGGACTGCCAGTCTGGTTACTGAAGAATTTTCCAGTATTGATGAGCTAAAGGATGCCAGGATTCAGGACTTATCAGCTATTAATGAGGTCGGCGAGGTAATTGCTGAGAGTATAGTTAATTTCTTTGCCAATGATGAAAATTTGGAAGTGATTAATAAACTGGCTGATGCAGGGATTAAAATGAGGCTTGAAGAAGATAAAGATGAAGTTAAGGAGATTTTCTCCGGGATGAATTTTGTTCTGACTGGAAGTCTGGATAACTATACCAGAAAAGAAGCCAAAGAAATTATTGAAGACCGGGGGGGCAGGGTCACTTCTGCTGTCAGTTCAAAGACAGATATATTACTGGTTGGAGCCAATCCTGGCTCTAAGTTAGGGCAGGCTGAGGAGAATAATGTTAGAATTATAGATGAAACAGAATTTGAAAATATATTGAAGGAGGTATAATCATGTTATCTAAAGAAGAAGTCAGACATCTGGCCAATTTATCAAAGCTGGAGTTGTCTGAGGAAGAATCAGAAGAGTTTACCGAGCAGTTAGGGGATATTTTGAGTTATATTGGTAAAATTATGGATGTAGATACTGAGGATGTTCCGCCTACGTATCATCCTCTGGAAAATACTAATGTTTTAAGGGAAGATAAGGTCACTAATAGCGATGATCGTGATAATTTACTTGATGAGGCTCCGGATAAGATCGATAGTCAGTTTAGAGTACCTGGTAGAAAATAGATAGGACTGGAGGAGATATTGATGGAAATTTATGAAATGAATTTAAGGCAGTTAATTGAAGCTAGAGAAAAAGGCGAGTTAACTTCAGAAGAAATTATAGATGGATTTATAGATAGAATGAATAATGTTGAAGCTGATGTAAAGGGATTTGTTTCAAGACTAGAAAATAGTTCTGGAGCTGAAATTAAAGAGATTGGTGATTTAAGAGGAATTCCAATTGCAGTTAAAGATAATATGGCCACTTTAGATTTTCCAACCAGTTGTTCTTCAAAATTGCTTGAAGGCTATACAACCCCTTATGAAGGTACAGCAGTTAAAAAACTGAAAGAAGCCGGGGCTGTAATTGCAGGTAAGACCAATATGGACGAATTTGCCATGGGTTCTTCAACAGAGAATTCTGGTTTTATGACTAGCAGGAATCCCTGGAATCTGGATCACCTGCCTGGAGGCTCCAGTGGTGGTTCTGCTGCTGTAGTAGCTGCCGGTGAGGTGCCTGCAGCTTTAGGCTCAGATACTGGTGGTTCTATCAGACAGCCAGCTGCATTTTCTGGACTTGTAGGGCTTAAGCCCACCTATGGTTCTGTCTCAAGGTATGGTTTAGTTGCCTTTGCCTCATCTTTAGATCAAATTGGACCATTGACCAGAAATGTTAAAGATGCAGCCTTAATGCTTAACATTTTAGCCGGCAAGGATCAGATGGATTCTACCTCTGCTGATGTCGAGCATCCAGATTATCTAGCAGAAATTGAACAGGATATTTCTGGCTTTAGATTTGGAGTACCTAAAGGATATTTAGAGCTTGAACTTCATCCAGATGTAAAGGCAAGAGTAGAAGAGGCTATTGAGAGGATTAAGGAAAATGGCGGTGAGGTTGTAGAGGTTGAATTGCCACCTGCTGATCAGGCTCTGGCAATCTATTATATTATTGCCCCTGCAGAAGCCAGTTCTAACCTGGCCAGGTTTGACGGGGTAAGATATGGCCAGAGATTAGGCGATGGCGATATCGAAGAGATGTATCAGAAAACTAGAAATGAGGGCTTTGGTTCTGAGGTTAAGCGGAGAATCATGCTAGGAACATATGCTCTGTCTGCAGGTTATCAGGACGAATTATATAAGAAGGCTTTAAAGGTTAGAACTTTAATTAGAGATCAGTATAAAGCTGTCTTTGAAGAGGTTGATTTTATAATAACTCCAACCTGTCCGACTCCGGCCTTTAAAATGGGAGAGGAACGGGATCCATTAGAGACTTATCTAACTGATATCTTTACTGTACCGGCCAATATTACTGGCTCTCCGGCAATTTCCCTGCCAGCAGGCTTTTCAGAAGACGGTCTGCCAGTTGGAGTTCAGTTGATAGGTTCAGCCTTTAGCGAAAAACGTTTGTTGCAAGCTGCTAATAGTCTAGAAAATATACTGGATATAGATAATCCTGTCCAGTTGTAATAAAGGAAAGGTGATATCGAGATGACAACAAATTATGAGATTATAATTGGACTTGAAGTTCATTTACAGTTAAATACTGAGTCTAAATTATTCTGTGGTTGCAGTACAAAATTCGGGGAAGAGCCTAATGCCAATACCTGTCCGGTCTGCCTGGGTATGCCAGGGACTCTGCCTGTGATTAATGAACGGGCTGTCGAATATGCTTTAATGGCCTGTAGAGCTACTGATTGTAAGATTAATCAATATAATAAGTTTGATCGGAAGAATTATTATTATCCTGATCTGCCGAAGGGATACCAGATTTCTCAGTTTGATCTGCCAATCGGGTTTGATGGGGCAGTTACTATCGAGACTGAGGATGGTTATAAAGATATTGGGCTGACCAGAATTCACCTGGAGGAGGATGCAGGTAAGCTGATCCATGCCGGCTCGGTGGCTGATAGTGATCATAGTCTGGTTGATTTTAATCGAGGCGGTGTTCCTCTAATAGAAATAGTTAGTGAGCCAGATTTAAGAACTCCTGCTGAAGCTAAGGCTTATCTGGATGCCCTTAAGCAGATTATGCTCTATCTTGGAATCTCTGACTGCAATATGGAAGAGGGCTCTTTACGCTGTGATGCCAATGTTTCTATCAGGCCTGAGGGTCAGGAGGAATTTGGTGTAAAGGTAGAGGTTAAGAATATGAATAGCTTTAAGGCAGTTGAAAATGCATTGAGTTATGAGGTTGAAAGACAGAAGAAGATGCTGGAGAATGGCGATGTTATTAGTCAGGAGACCAGAAGCTGGGATGATACCAGTAATAAAACTGTTTTAATGCGGGGTAAAGAGGAAGCTGATGATTACAGGTATTTTCCTGAACCGGACCTGATGCCGCTGGAGATTTCTGATCAGTGGATTAAAGAGACTGATGATAATTTACCAGAACTCCCTCTGGCTAAAAAAGAGCGGTTTATTGAAGACTATGAACTTCCAGAGTATGATGCTGAGGTTTTAACTGATGACTTTAAACTGGCCAACCTTTTTGAGGAGACTGTTGGAAACTATTCAAATCCTAAAGAGGTCAGTAACTGGTTGATGGGAGAATTTTTAAAGCTGCTCAATGAGGAAGGTATCTCTCCAGATGAGTCAAATATTACTGGAAATAATCTGGCCAGCCTGCTTAAATTAATAGATGATGGCACTATCTCTTCTAAAATAGCTAAAGATGTTTTTGAGGAGATGTTTAATACCGGTAAAGAGCCTGAAGCTATAGTTGAAGAAAAGGGCTTAACCCAGATAAGTGATGAAGATAAATTAGTTGAAATAATAAATAATATTCTGGATGAGAACCAGGATGTTGTTGAAGAGATTCAAAGCGGTAATGAGCGACCGGTTGGATTCCTGGTCGGCCAGGTTATGAAGGAGACAAGGGGTAAGGCTAACCCTCAGCTTGCTAATAAGCTAATTAGAGAAGAGGTTGCAAAAAGATAAGGGGGATTTTGATGATTAAAACTAAAATCCTGGGCCATCGAGGGGCAATGGGCTCGGCACCTGAGAATACTCTGCCTTCATTTAGAAAGGCGATTGAAGAATCTGCAGATGGAGTTGAATTTGATGTTCAGCTCTCTGCAGATGGTCTGCCTGTTGTGATTCATGATGAGGCTCTTGATCGGACCACTAATGCTGAAGGTCCTGTCAATGCATTAACTGCCAGGGAGTTAAGGGAACTGGATGCAGGCAGTTTTTTCTCCAGTGAATTTAATGGTGCTAATTTGCCTTTGCTAAAAGAGGTGCTTGAAGTTATTCAGGATATGGATATAATTAATTTAGAGCTTAAAAATGGTAATATTAGATATGAAGGCATGGAGGAAAAGGTTATTGGATTGACCAGGGAATATGGTGTCTTTGATAAGACTATCTTTTCCAGCTTTAATCATTATAGTATTAAGAAAATCAAGGAGATTGAGCCAGCTGCAAGGACCGGGGTATTATATATGGCAGGAATATATCGGCCCTGGGAATATGCAAAAAAACTTGGTGCTGAAGCCATACATCCCTTTTATGCTGCAACAGTTCCTGAAATAGTTGAAGAATGTCATAAGCACGATATGGCAGTTAATGCCTTTGGGGCAAATGATGATAGTGTAATTCGGCAATTACTAATGATGAATGTTGATGCAATTATTACCGATTATCCTGCCAGAGCAAGAGAGATACTGGATGAAATTAATAATTAAATTATAGAGGTGAAACGGAGGTGGTAACCGTCGAAGTAGGAAGAGAGTACTTATTAAATATTGAAAAGATTGTCTATGGAGGAGAAGGGCTGGCCAGACCAGAAGATGGGCCAGTTGTATTTATGGAGAATGTTTTGCCTGGTGAGTCTGTAAAGGCCCGGATCATTGAACGGAAGGATAGTATGGCCAGGGCAGAGCTAATAGAGGTGGTTACTGAGGCTGATTGCCGGATTATACCGGATTGCCCTGTCTTTTTTGAATGTGGCGGTTGTCAGCTCCAGCATGCCAGTTATCAGGCGCAATTAGAGTTTAAAAAGGCCATTATTGAAGAGTCACTTGAACGGATTGGTAAATTAGAACAGTGGCCTGATTTTGAGGTTGCAGGGATGGATTTTCCCTGGTATTACAGGAATAAAGGGCAGTTTCCTGTTGGGGAAAGAGATGGTGAATTGATAACAGGGTTCTATAAAGCCGGGAGTCATGATATAATAGAATTTCCTGAATGCAAGATTCAGCATCAGCCAGTTAACCGACTGCTGGATAAGGTGCTGGATTTTTTTAAAGAACATAATATAAAAGCCTATGATGAGAGGACTGATCAGGGTACTTTAAGGCATTTCTTGATCAGATCTGGTTATTGTACCGGCCAGCTGCAGTTGACGGTGGTTGTTAGAGATTCTCTTTCAGCTGATGTCTTAAATGAGCTGAAGGGTTTTATTGATAAAGAGCAGGCTTTAGTCAGTATTTATCAGAATATCAACACTGAAAAGACGAATAAGATCTTAGGTGAGACTTCTGAGTTGATTGCCGGTCAGGCATATATTGTTGATTATATTGGCAGAAATAAGTATTCAATTTATCCAGAGTCATTTTTTCAGGTCAATACTGTTCAGACCGAAAAGCTATATGACATAATAGTGGATTATGTTGAAAAGCTTAATCCTGGGAAAATTTATGATGCTTTCTGTGGTTCCGGGGCAATAGCTATTTATCTAGCTGATAGGTTTGAAAATATTACAGGGATTGATATTTCCCTTGAATCAATTCAGGCTGCCAGGGTTAATGCTGAATTAAACGGGATTGATGGTTCTACGGTGGATTTTCAGTTAGGTTCTGTTGAAGATCTTCTGCCGGAAGTGCTGGCCGCTGATGACCTGGTAATATTTGATCCTCCAAGGAAAGGTTTGCCAGATGAAACTGTAAAGTTGATAAAGGCTAATAGGGTTGAAAGTTTAATTTATGTTTCCTGTAATCCGACTACTCTGGCCAGGGATTTAAAAAAGTTATCTGACTCTTATAGGATTGAGAAAATGACTGCAGTCGATATGTTCCCCCAGACTTATCATGTTGAGACTGTCTGTTTATTAGAGAGAAAAATTGAGACTGAGAATACAGGAGGTTAATTGAATTATGGATTTATTTCTGGCAGTTGTCTTTGGAATAATAGGAATTGCAGGACTTATCTTTGGCAATGATATCGGGGTATTTATTGGTCTAGGATTATTGCCCTGGCAGTTAATTAAAGTTAAATTTTCTAATATTATTGTACTTGGAGTTATAATTATTAATTTTTCTGCCGGTATTATATATTTTTTTATAAATAATAATTGGGGATTTTTAATTGGATATTTCCTTGTAATGGCTTATAATTACTGGGGTTATAGGAGTAATATTGTTGAATCTAATAGCAATAACTCTTGACAAATAGGTGATTTTGTATTATAAATTATAAATAGGGATAACTATATAGATTGGGAGTGAAGTGATATGCCAACTTATTTATACGAATGTGAAAAGTGCGGAAGATTTGAGAAGCTTCAAGGTATCAAAGATGAGGCTTTAAAAGAATGCCCTGATTGTTCTGGAGAGGTAAAAAGGATTATTGGAGCTCCAGGGATTCGCTTTAAAGGTTCTGGTTTTTATTGTACTGACCATAAAACTGATAAATCGAGTAAATCAAGTAGTGACGAGAAAGCATCATAAAATATTTATGACCCGGATT
Organism: Halonatronomonas betaini; assembly: GCF_015666175.1. Classification (NCBI taxonomy): domain Bacteria; kingdom Bacillati; phylum Bacillota; class Clostridia; order Halanaerobiales; family Halarsenatibacteraceae; genus Halonatronomonas; species Halonatronomonas betaini. Next base: position 110,163 of record NZ_JADPIE010000009.1, read on the forward strand.
AAGCAATTTTGCTCGTCCGGGTCTTATTTCTTCAAATAGTTGAGACTAACTATATAGAGTCAAGTGATTTTTAAAAAATATTTTTAGAGATATATTGGCATGACAAATATAGCAATT